>CAYNBC010000122.1:0-7076 GCA_964395255.1 uncultured Sphingobacteriales bacterium
ATTCATAAGCTTGAAAAAGAGAACAAAGAACTTAAAAATAAAATCCGCTTACTTGAAAAAGAATAACTTTGCAGACTGAAAAATAATTTAATATGTCAACATACACCAGAAAATATTCCCGGATAACAACCCGGGTATTGCAGACCATGAAAGAAAAAGGTGAAAAAATTGCCATGCTTACTGCCTACGACTATACTACCGCCAAAATCCTGGACAAAGCCTGTATAGATGTAATTCTGGTCGGGGATTCTGCCTCCAATGTCATTGCAGGACACGAAACCACCCTTCCCATAACTCTTGACCAGATGATATATCATGCAGCATCGGTTGTAAGGGCCAAAGTAAAAGCCCTGGTTGTAGTGGATTTACCTTTTGGAACCTATCAGGGTAATTCAAAAATTGCCCTTGATTCGGCCATACGAATCATGAAAGAAAGCGGTGCTCATTGTGTCAAAATGGAAGGAGGCAGGGAAATAAGGGAATCTATCGAGCGAATTATTACAGCCGGAATTCCTGTGATGGGACATCTTGGCCTTACTCCACAATCCATCAACAAATTCGGAACATACGCTGTGCGTGCCAAAGATGAAGAAGAAGCTAAAAAGCTTCTGGAAGATGCAAAAATTCTGGAGGAAGCTGGTGTGTTTGCTATAGTTCTTGAAAAAATTCCTGCCAAACTTGCCCAGGAAGTAACTAAAAGTGTCAGAATACCTACTATTGGTATCGGTGCCGGTCCCTATGTGGACGGTCAGGTACTTGTTTTTCATGACATGATTGGTTTGAACAATGAATTCTCACCCCGCTTTCTCAGGCGCTATGCCAACCTGGAAGAAATTATTACCAACTCTGTTCAGCAATATATTCAGGATGTAAAAAATCTTCAATTTCCCAACGAAAACGAAATGTATTAAAAGCCCTGCGAAGGTTTAACTGTTCTATGATGATTGAAAAGATCATTACCAGCAAGCAGAACGAACTCATTAAAAAAATACGTAATCTTAAAAAAGCGCATTTCCGAAAAAAAAACCGCTTAACAGCTATTGAAGGCTGGAAAGAAAACCTGATGGCCTTAAAAAATGGCTGGCAAGTCGAACATCTTGTTCTTACCCGTGAAACATATAATAAACCGGAATTCAGAAAAACGATAGGACAATATCGACAATACATCCGGGAAGTTGACCTTGTTACAGAAGAAATATTCAATTCACTGGTTTACCGAGATGAAAGAGCTTATTGTGTTTCAGTAGCACCCATACCTGATCAATCTATGGATAAGCTCCAGTTGGAGGAAAACGAACTTGTTCTTATCCTGGAAAATGTTGAAAAACCAGGAAATATCGGAGCCATATTCAGGAGTTGCGATGCTGCCGGTGTAAAAAAAATTATCCTCACCGAATCACAAACCGAGCTTTATAATCCGAATACTATTCGTGCCAGTCTGGGATGTATTTTTGGCCTCGACATTTACATTACTACCAATAAACAGGCGCTGGAACTCATCAATGAGCAACAGGCAAAAATAATCACCACATCCCCTGCCGCCCCGACCTCGCTTTATGAAATTTCTTTTAAAAATAAAACCGCTCTGGTGATGGGCAATGAGGCACAAGGCGTTTCCGACTTCTGGATAAAGCATGCCCATCAATTGTTATCCATACCCATGTTTGGTATGATAGATTCACTGAATGTATCGGTATCCACTGCCATTATTCTTTACGAAGCCCTCAGGCAAAAATTAAGGCACGGATTTAGAATATGATATTATTCAAAGTATAGGCATTTTCCATACTCAAATCGAGCATTGCATTCACAGGGCAAAAATAGCGGTACAATGGCAGGTCATCAACGCTAATCGACCGTCTGAACAGAATTCCTCTTCTCTCATAATCATTCATTTTGGTGCCTTCCAGCAATGGTGTGGCAGGTGTAAACCATTTTTTTTCATCAGGGTCAAAAAAACACAGGTTGGAAAAAGAAGTATCCGTAATCAAACCCTTTTTGACAATTATTATTTCTTCATCACGATTTACGCGGGCTTTTAATTTTTCCAGTTCCTTTCTATCTGCAAATTTAAAAGGATACTCAATGTCCGATTCTATCAGTATGAATTTCCGGATAGTTCGAGGCACATAATTTTCAAAGCTTATGTCTTCAATTGTCTTTTTATAAAGAACACGACATTTAACAAGTCCTTTTTAAAATTATCAGGAATGTCAATAATCTCATTTAAAATGAAATTTTTTTCCAGCCCAAAAAGGTATTGAATGGATTTATGCATTCTTTTCTGGTGAAGGTCAGCATTGTAAATACGGCCGTTGAAAATTTTTATGGATTCAAGCAACAGGCACATATATTTTATCAATCATTTCTTCAAATTCTTTTTCAGGCTGGCTGTCAACGGTAATTCCTCCCCCACTGCGGTAGTACAATTGCCCCCTGTCGTTTTCAATAAAACGAATCATAACAGCTGAATCCAGGTTATTTCCATCAAACAATCCAGCTACACCGGTATAATAACCTCTTGGAATTCCTTCCGCTTCGCGGATAATTTCAACGGTTTTTTCCTTGGGAGCACCACTTATCGAGCCAGCAGGCAAAAGAGAAACAATAATTTCACCTAACCGGCCATGGAAATTTTCAGGCAATTCACCTGTAATGACAGAACTGGTTTGAAATAAATCTCCCTGATGTGTTTTAATTCTGTCAAAATAGCGGAACTTATCAACTTTTACATTTTCGGATATTCTCCCCAGGTCATTCCGGATTAAATCCACAAGTGTTGTGTGTTCGGCAAGTTCCTTTGCATCCTCTAAAAGTTTTTCTCTGGCGAATAGAACATCTGCTTTAATGGTGCCCTTCATGGGAAATGAATAAATTTTTCCTCCCTCAATTTTAACAAAAGTTTCAGGTGAAAAAACCACGAATCTGTCACTAAACCAGATTTTATATCTGGCTTTTGCGCTATAAAAAATTTCTTCTATGGAATAATTACATTCAATGGGGGTTTTGATTGTCAGGTTTACCAAAAATGAATCTCCCCTGAATAGATGATTATAGACAATTTCGAATTTCCTTTTGTATTCCTTAAAAGAAATAGGTTGTTTTTTCAGCTCCAGGGAAGTGTTAAAACTGTGAATATGATTCTCATTAAAATTTCTACAGCCGTTAAAATCAAATTTCAATTCGTCAGGGTCAAGGCTTTCAAGTGGACGGAGAAAAAAGTTTTCCAGCTCAAAATCAATCATAAAGAAAAAAGGAATCTTTACCTTGCTGTAATGATTCATAGTATAAATAAACTCCTGCACATTCATGTCACAAAGTTTAACATTTAAAAAGCAATTACGAAATTTGCGGCTTTTATATGGAAAGCGTAGCCATTATTGATAACCACGATTCATTCACTTACAATCTGGTAGGTCTGCTCAGAAAAGCCTCTCCCGTACTGGAAATAGAAGTTTTCCTTACTGAAAATATGTCGGAGGAGATATTCCAGAAATATTCCAGTTTTCTAATTTCCCCCGGGCCGGGATTACCCGGAGATTTCCCGGAGCTTTTGTTTTGGACTCAAAAAATGATGGAATCCAAAAAAGTACTTGGTATCTGCCTGGGACATCAAGCCATAGCCCTTTCCAGAGGGGCATCCCTTATTCATTCCGGCAGGATAATGCATGGCAAAACTTCAATCATTGAAATAACATGCCCTGAAAATGCCATATGGGAAAAAATTCCTTCTTCTTTTAGAGCTGTAAGATACCATTCCTGGCTACTGGACCCTGCCACTCTTAACGATGATTTTCAAATAACCTGTCAATCGGCTGAAGGAGAAGTAATGGGCATTCAATATAAAAACAAACCTGTATTTGGATTTCAGTTTCACCCTGAATCCTGGCTTTCCGAATACGGTTTACAAATCATTCAAAACTGGTTAAAACTTTAATCAATGATACCTGAAACTAATCATACTGTCATTTTAAGCAGAAAGCCAGAGGGTCGTATTGATATGGATTTATTTAAGATAGTAAAAAATTCAATACCTCAGCTAAAAGAAGGACAGGTACTTGTAAAAACACTAATACTTTCCATAGATCCTGCCATTATTGGTCGTTTAAGAGATGACGATAACTATGTTGAAAACATTCAAGCAGGGGAAACTGTTCCCTGTTATGGACTCGGCCAGGTTATTGAAAGTCGTGCTTCAGGATTTAAAAAAGGGCAAATTGTATTTGGCAACCTGGGGATGCAAGAACTCACTGTTTTACAAGAATCTGAATTGAGAAAAATAAATCCTGCTCTTGGAAAGTTAAGCTGGAATTTACATGTTCTGGGAATAGCCGGCATTACAGCATATTTTGGATTGCTGGATGTAGGTCAGCCCCGTAGAGGAGAAACTGTTGTAGTCAGCGCTGCAGCAGGTAGTGTGGGTTCATTGGTAGGTCAGATAGCCAAAATGAAAGGTTGCAGGGTTGTTGGCATCACAGGTTCCGAAGACAAAATGAAATACCTCACCGAAGAGTTAAATTTTGATGCAGCTGTCAATTACCGGGATAAAGATTTTGCCGGAGCCCTGAAAAAAAGTTGTCCTGATGGAATAGATGTCTATTTCGATAATGTAGCCGGAGACCTTTCCAATGTATTGCTTCCCCTGTATAATATTCATGCCCGGATTGTATTATGCGGCAGGATGTCTCTTGCCCATCTCCCTTCGAGCAGCATGGATGTAGGCATGCGTGATACTACTACGCTGATTCGTAAACGAATGCGCAAACAGGGATTTGTTATTATCGATTATGAAAACCGTTACACAGAGGCTATTCTTTTTATTTTGAGCTGGATAATAAAAGGAAAAATAAAAATCCGTGAAGAAATCTGGAAAGGATTACACAAAGCACCTGAAGCACTTGTTGGACTGACAAAGGGCGTTAATACTGGCAAACTTCTGGTTGAGGTTGCTGAATATAACATTCAGCCAGGACTTTTTCAGAAAATTGCAGCTTCACTTCTGATGTCCCGATTTTTCCCTCATGCTTTCATAGCAACCTTAATCAGGCTGATATTCAAGAGAAAAAATTACTGATTTTTATTTTTTGACTAATTTATAGCCAAGAGTAAACTGAAAGGCCGAGCTTCTTCCATCCGGTTTAAGTGTTATATTTTTATCGGGAACTGTAAATTCATTGATAAATTGACCCAGACCAAACTCATACCGGATGTTCAGCATAAAGCGAAACAGGTCTATACCAATACCTGCCTGCCATGCAACATTGATATTGTTAAATAGCTCGTCATTCATGGTAGTATTGAAAGATTTGCCAAAATCAGAGATTTCGGTTTTTTGATTCAGTAAAATCCCTAAAACAGGGCCGGTCTGAACATTAAATGCCAGAATATGAAAACCCAGCATCAGGGGCACATCAATGTAATTCAAGTAAAATGAAACTTTAAGGCTGTCTTTGTCAACAGAAAAACCGGAATTTTTGGTTGAAAACATTACCTCAGGAGTTACAGAAAAGCTTTGAATTCCAAAACGGGCGAATACACCTCCTACAGGCGTGTACTTGACTTCAGGATTGGACAACTCAGCTGCTGAGGTTACGAATTTATTGACATTTATTCCGCCTTTGATTCCAAAACTAAACTGAGCTTTACTTACAAAACTCATGCTCATTAAAAGCAATAAGAACAAACTTGTTTTTTTGCTCATCTTTCCGTTTTTAGTTACTCAAATGTAGAAAAAATAAAGATAACAGCTAAACATTTTCTGGAAAAAACTGTTATTTAAACCTATAATAAGGCAGGTTATACTTGATGGAATCGGGCAGGTTACTTTCATCCAGTATTTTGCGTATTCCATTGTTTTTCTCCATTTGAGCTTCCCGCAAAGCTACTTTATATGCCTGAATGTTAAGATATAACTGTTTAATGGAATCTACCTCGGTTTGATATTTCCTCATAATGCTATCAATTTGCAAGCGTTGAAATGAGTCCAGCGGCAAACTTTTGAGCAAAGCAAATTCTTTCCTGTTGAAGCGGCCGGCATAAGGTGGCGGACCAAAAGCTTTGGGATTTTTGATTCCATGGCGATGCCTTTGCCAACCTTTTTTTCTCATTTTTTCAAAATGTTCCCATCTTGCTTTTTGTTCCTCCGTTAAGTAAGGTTCCATTTCTTCGTAAAAAGCACTCATTTGATTTTTAAACTCCATGCCAAAAGTTCTGGCTATTTCTGCATTTAGACGCGCATATTTTTCAATGATGGGTTCCAGTTTTTTCATCTGTTCTTCATCAGGATGGAGAAGATTGATGATATGGTGGGTAAACCCCTCCTCCATGCCCAGTTGAACCATTTTTTCGATTTTATGTCTGTTTATCTGTGCATTTGTCAGATAACCAATGACAAAGCCCAGAAGAATACTTAACAGAATAAAAATGTAAGGTTTTGCTTTCATCTTTTAATTTTTAATATGAGGTTAATAAAAAGGTGGACAGGTTGTCGGTATTAATCAGGTCATTTCCGGCAAGCAATTCCAGGTTTAAACTACCTTCGCGAAAATAAACGAAAAGAAAAAAGAATAAAATGATGGCAGCGGCTGCCCAGAATACCCTGATAAAGGCTTTGTAATATCCTGAGTAATTCAGGCTTTTTTCTTCGCCTCTCAACATATGGATTTTCGCCATGACTTCTTCTTCAAAGGACTCCTTGAATTGGAAATCCATTTTTTCAAGTTGCTGGCGGATTTTCATAATCTCCGATTTAAGGTTATTGAGTTCCGGATACTGGTGGTAAGCCTCTTGAAGGTAGTTTTGTTCTTCCGGAGAGAGGGTTACTTCGAGAGATTTAAGCATCAGTTCAATGGCTTTTGCTTTCATTTTATATTTTTTATGGTTTCGTTTTTCAAAAGATTTCTCAGTTTTAATTGGGCTCTTGAAAGCCTAGAAAGTACAGTCCCTACTGGTATGTTCAGGATTTCAGCCGTTTCTTTCACCGAATATCCTTCCACCAGTCGTAATGTAATTACTTCGCGAAATTTATCTTCCAGCTGTAACAGGGCTTTTTCAATCTCCTCCTTTGTGACCATGGA
>CAYNBC010000123.1:0-7003 GCA_964395255.1 uncultured Sphingobacteriales bacterium
GCCATATTCTATAAAGTTAATTGTATATTAAAAAAGCATTCAACCTATAGATTTTTACCAATTAAAAAAGCCTGCGAATGCAGGCTTTTTTTTAACTTTGAAAAAAACACAATTATGAAAAGATTATTCTCTTTCCTGTTATTCGGAATGTTATTTTGTTCACTGGAGGCTCAAATAATTAAATTATCGGATACCGCTTTTAATTATTCTGTAACAAGGCAAATATTAGTTGCTTCAGGCAAAGCATTTCTTGTTGAAGAAACCGCAGGCTTGTCGTTCACAACCGATTTTGGAAAAACATGGCAACAGCCTGCTTACGGTATTGATTCATTTGATAATTCCATTAATGACTTGATTGTTTTCAAAGATACCTTGTTGGCCTTATTGAAAAACACCTATTCAAGTAACAATGTGCTGCAATCTACAGATGGAGGCCAGAGCTGGTATCCTCGGTCTCGTAACGGTATAACAGGTCTTCCGTTTAACAGACAGTTTGAAATTACAGGGCTGGGTTCCACAAAATCAAAAATTTATTTACTGATTCAATTAAAAAACACGCAAGATACATTTGCCTTATATTATTCCTCCGATGGATATCATTGGTCTTTAGGTAAATATTTTACAGAATTTTGGTTTAATGATAATTGCCTGTTGCATATCCACGACAGTTTAATTTTTATTTTCGGCTACAATTCCTCAAACGGTCGAGATACATTATTTTATACACCTAACGGGACCCAATTTTACGGCATCCCAAAGCAAGGTTTTGATGAATTTTGGAGAGAAGGTATTTCTTCCGATAGAGTTTCTCCTTTGATTTACTATGCTTTTAATGGCTCACCTTATAAATACAACTTAAATACTCACCAGTGGATAAATTTAAGGTCATCTTCATGGCCTACGGATTTATACATAGATAAAGTAGATGCCACAAAAGACGTTTTACTATGCTATGGTTTTCAGATGACTACCGGATTTATTATTAGTTCGTATCGTTCGCTAGATGGAGGAGCCAGCTGGACAAAAATAAACGGGCCCAGCAATCTCTATTTGGTGTTCAGAAAGGCAGCACAAATAAACGATACGGTTATAGTAGCCAATACTCAACTTCAAAAAATAGTGTATTCCTATGACAAAGGCCTGACCTGGTCGAAAAGTCTGAGTTATCCTTTCAGAAGCAATATTCAAACACTTGCAGTAAACGGAAAGCTGCTTTTTATGGATAATATTCATGGAATCTTTCGTTCCACCGATACAGGTCAATCATGGAGCATGAGTAATACAGGACTTTCTTCTACTCAACCGCTTACCAATTTACATTTTGTTCGTGAACTATTTACAGACGGGCAAAACTTGTTTCTGACCATGGAAAACGAAATAGACGGTGATACACATATTGTTTTCAGGTCAACCAATTACGGTACTTCATGGAACAGATTAACAACCATACCTCCATTTGAACGCACTCATTTTGCAGGAAGAGCCGGAAATACGCTGTTTGTTCGTTTTAATTCGAAAGACAATGATAATAGCAACTGGGAAGATCAAACCTGTGTATTCTATTACACCAAAAACGGAGGAAACAGTTGGACAAGTACATCCGATTATTTCTACGATGTTTCAAAAATGAACCTCAGAAAAGTCTATGGTTTTTGCGGAAGTACAGGTCATTATTACCTTTTTGCACGCAACAGAAATGATCGTTATGTAATTTACCACTCTACAAACGGAGCATTTAACAGCTGGATCAAAATTTTCGAAAGTAGTTATTCTCAGAGATTCAGAACCATTAATCAATTGGATAATCCTATTGAACTTCCTGTTGCTGAGGCTGATTCAAAAGGTAATCTTCTGTTTGCTCTTCAATGTGATGCCAACGATTTTACGGATTCTTTATACTATTTCAATGGGTCTAATTTTCAAACGGTTTCTTTAAACGGGTTGAGTTATCCGTTAAAAATTTTCGGTATCAAAAATTACCGTGGATACTGGTATCTGACTACTTCAGACGGTGTGTTTGCTTCAAGAAATTTAAACAAATGGCATCGCTTACCGGGGACCTCATACCCTAGAGGAACTCACGCTTACACTATTGTTCCCGTTGGCGACCAAATTTTTATTGGTACCGAAGCCAGCGGTCTTTATAAATTTTATCATCAAATTTTGAATATAGGAAATGAAATTGAGGTATGCGAAGGGGATTCCGTATTTTTAACTGCAACTGGAACTGATTCAACCGTTAACTGGTGCTGTGGATACGGATCAGGTAAAAAAATTGCTTTTGTAGCCACTACAAGTAAAAACATTACTGCCTCTTCAAAAGATATTTTTGGCATTAGCTATACGGATACCGTGCATTTAAAAGTTAATGAAAAACCTCTGGCATCATTTATTATTCCGAATAATTATCAATGCTTTAATGGAAATTTGTTCAATTTTACAAATACCTCAAATAATGCACAGATTTCGTATTGGGAATTTGGTGACGGAACACATTCCTATACCCAGAATCCAAGTCATAGTTATACCCAGATGGCCGATACTTTTCAGGTTGTTTTGATAGTTAAATCCGACAAAGGCTGCTATGATACCGCATACAATCATGTTTATTTTAAAGAATCGCCCGAAGCACGGATTTACTTAGCCGGTGATTCGATTATATGCAGTGGCGACAGTACATCCATTTATGCCAATTCGGGAACCGGATATACCTACCAGTGGTATAAAGACAATAAAGCCATTCAGGGAGCTAATAATATCTTTTTTGTTGCCGGTAGTTCGGGTTCATATAGTGTAAAAGTAACTAACTCTCAGAATTGTTCGGCTCAGTCAAAGCCGCAAAATATTACTGTCATGTCCTCAGATTTTGATGTAAATTTTACGGCCTCACCGAGAAAACCCTCTTATATCCCTGCATCACAGCAGTTTGAAGCCGTAGCATTTACCAACCTAACGCCTAATCTGACAAAATATAACTTTATGTGGATTTTCGGTGACGGTACTACTTCCACACAATCTGACCCGTTTCATAATTACAAATACAATGGAACCTATTCCGTATCGCTAACAGCCGAACATAAACAAACCGGTTGCCGCGATACTTTTACCCGTGAAAACTATATACTTTGCGAAGGTGGGAGTCAAAATCCATGTCCTTTATCGGTTACTCTCAGCTCACAAAAATCTCCTGTAATATGCCGTGGAGACAGCATACTAATTACAGCCCAAACAACTGGAAACATTATTCTGTACCAATGGTCAGTAAACGGAACTATCATTCCCGGAGCCGATACTTCATTTATTTATGCAAAAGAAAGCGGTGAATATCATTTAATTATTTCCGATTCCAATTGCTCTGTTTCTTCTCTCCCCTTTTATGTTTCATTTTTCCCGACAGTAGATCCGGTAATTAAATCCTCCGGAAAAATAAGGCCATGCTCCAACGACTCTATTAAACTGTTTTTACAAACCGGTTATAAATCTTACCTCTGGTCAAATAATCAAACATCACCCTTTATCTGGGTAAAACAATCGGGTGATTACTTTGTAAAAGTGAAAGACGCATTTGGCTGCTGGATTCAATCAGAACCATATACAGTCAACGCTTCTCTGCTGGAAGCACCTGAAATCTGTATCGTTACAGTAGATACCTCAACAGGTAAAAATCTGATAGCGTGGGAAAGACCTCAGAGCAACTCCATTTTAGGTTATAATGTTTATAAAGAAACATCCCAGGCCAATGTTTACGAAAAAATAGCCTTTGTTCCCTATGATTCTTTAAGTGTTTATATTGACACTGCATCCAACCCGCGCAAGCGTGCCAACCGTTATAAAATATCACTGGTGGATACCTGTATGATTGAATCGGCATTATCGGAACACCACAAAACCATTCACTTGAGTGCTAATACCGGTACCAGTGGTGAAAATAACCTTATCTGGAGCCATTATGAAGGATTCCCCTTCTCATCATATAAAATTTACCGGGGAACTACTCCCTATAATTTGACGCTACTGGATTCCGTTCCTTCCAACCTGAACAGTTATTCCGACCTGAATCCGCCAGGCGGATTGGTATTTTATCAAATTGCCGTGGTTAAAAATGATACTTGCTATCCGGCTATAATCAGAACGGTTACGAATTCTGGTCCCTTTAGCCAATCACTTTCCAACCTCAAGGATTATATCGCTTCAACAACCGATTATCTCGTTCTGTCTCAGGATACCATAACCTTCGATTCGGCAGGAGGAACCGTAAAACTGGATGTATTTACCACACTTAATGACTGGATCGTAGAAAACAATGCTACATGGATTACGGTTTCCAGCCAGTTTTCCAATCGCAAATTAATTGTTTCGGCCGAAGCCAACACTACAGGAACAAGCAGACAGGCAGTCTTTACCGTAAAAGCTACTGGCGTTGACGATGTACCTGTACTTGTCTTTCAAAAAGGCTCTACAGGTATAGCTGAATATCGGTCAGGTTATTTGTTCGTTTATCCCAATCCGTTCGACCTGTCGTTTATTGTCAGATTTAAGCCCGGAATCTATAGCAGGGCCACACTCTACGATGTTTGCGGAAAGCCGGTATTTTCATCGTCCGTTTCTTCGAAACTAAACCGCATTATCATTCATAGAAATCAATTGGCCAATGGAGTATATTTTCTACATATGACCGGTAAAAATATCCGTCATGTGGTTAAAGTTATGGCCAAATAATTCGTAATTTTAAAAGCTTTCCAAAACACTAAAAAAACAGGATGTACCCATGCATCCTGTTTTTTTTTAAGTAATCAATTTACTTTCAAACTTGTTTTGAGGAAAGAAAAGAGCGTTTTGGTGGTATTTTCGACTATGGAAATCCTGACAAAACGCTCAATGTGTCGTAAGCCCTTGCTAATTAATCGGTTAAGTGAATAATGAAACTTCGATAAAGAAAGATAAAAACCAACACCTGTAAATTTTTATGCTGCGGCTGATTTCAACTCTTCGGTTCTGTTTTTTAATTGAAAGGATGCTACAAGCATAATCAAAGCAATAACGGTCATCAGGTCAAAAGCCATGGAAAATCCTCTTAAATAACCGGCACTGGCTATCAGAGCCGAAAAAACAGCAGCACCCGATAACTGCCCTGAGGCTATAAAGATAGTTATCATTCCTTGAGAAATAGCTCTATCAACAGCTTGCACTTCATTCAGCATGATATAGCGTAATGAAGAACCGGAAACAATAGATAATCCAAACCCCATAATAATCCCGGCCGTATAAAATGTGAACAAATGTTGATCGTGCCGGGAGAATAAGAACATACCGGCCGATGTTAAAATCATCGAAACAATAATCATTATTCGGGAACCAAACCTGTCTACTCCCCGACCAGCTAAGGGTGAGCCAATAGCAATAGCAACAACGAAAGGTATCATCATAAAACTGGCCTGAGACTCACTGACATTAAAAACATCCACGGTCATTTTTGGAATAAAAACTGTAGCACTTTGAAAAACTCCGGTGCCGATGGCCATGTAGCCAACCATGCGAATTTGTTTGTTTCGAAAAAAACCGAGTTTGATTACCGGATTGAGGGCTTTTCTTTCCCTCAATACAAACAAATAAGTAAAAACAAGGGTCAAGAATATAAAAGGCAAAACACGCCAGTTGGATATGCTTTTCAGCAAATTGTCAGGCTCAAGATTATTCAACGACCAGGTAAAACCAAATAAAATCAGACTAAGCAAAATGATGCCCGGCCAATCAACGGATTTGGGTGAAATTATTTTTATGGCAGGAACATATTTGATGGCTCCGACAATCAAAAGCAAGCTCAAGGGAATGTTTATAAGAAATAAAGAATTCCACTGGAAATAATTAAGAATTACACCGGCTATAATGGGGCCAATAATAAATGCTATACCAAAAACCGCCCCAAGGAGCCCTAATATCCGGCCTCTTTTTTCAACAGGAAAAACATCTCCCACCACTGCTGTAGCTACCGGAAAAATTCCACTGGCTCCAAAGCCTTGAACTGCACGACCTACCAATAACCAGTTGAGTGTATCCGATATTCCCGTAATCGCACTTCCAATTCCGAATAATATGGTGGAAAATATAAAAATATTTCTGCGCCCATAAAGATCAGACATCCTCGTCATTAACGGCAAAGCCATTAAATTAAACAAGATGAAAATATTAAAAACCCATGATAAACTTCTTTGATCGAGATTCAGACTTTTTTCGATTGAAGGCAATGCAGGACCGACTATTGAAATATCAAGAGCCCCCATTAATACCCCAAAAAACAATACAATTAACAAAGGTTTTTTGTTTTCATCCATGGCCTAATTTTTAAAAGGCCAATATTGGACAAAAAATTTGCCAATTCTTATTTGCCCCGGATTTTCCGATTGAAAAATATTTAGAATTAGAAAGTTAGTTTTTTATAACCCTGAATATCTCAATCCTTTGATTTTGTAATTCAACAACTACAAAATAAACTCCCTTGCTCAAAGTTGCAATATTTATTTCCGTTGAGAAAACCCCGCCTGCATGGAATGTGTAAAGGTTTTTACCTGAAAAATCCTGGATTTCAACCTTATTGATGCCCATATTCTTGTTTACAGAGGCTAAAATAAGTTTATCATTACCAGGATTGGGATAAATAATTACTTCAGGCTGCGAATGTAGCGAACCAACCGAAGATAAAACCTGAACACTACCTTTACCTGGGGTTCGTGAAACACAACCAAAATCGGTGGTTACACTATGTTCAACGAAATAAATCCCAGCGGCAGACGGAAAGGTGTGTTGTACATTTTTGGTAAAATATTCGGTGGTATCAATCTTCCAGTAAAATGATTTTAAAGTACCCGAAGAAACGGTGGACTGATCATAAAAATTTACCGTCAGATCAGGCGGAGTTAATGTATATCTGGATTGAATAAATGCCGTGGCCGGTGAAGGTTTGATATGAACCTTAATGCTATCCGAATTATTTTTACATATGGAG
>CAYNBC010000124.1:0-5065 GCA_964395255.1 uncultured Sphingobacteriales bacterium
GTTCTGGTCTTATTATTTCAATTTGTTACCAGGGCACAGGCAGCTTATCTTTTGATACCTATGGATGAACAACAAAAGAACCATTTAAAAGCATACGGTATTACTTATTGGGTTCTGGAACAGGGCGTACAAGCCGAATGGTTGCTGAATTACCGGGGAGGAAGCTTTTGTTTTCCCTACCATGCAGTTTTTGAAAAAGAATGCCAGATAAGAGGTGTCAGTTATGAGATTATTGCTGATGCTCAACATGATAAAATTTTAGAGGAAATAGCCAATCCGGAAGTCAATCAGGAAGTGGTTAAACTGGAAAAAGCGCCCAGGATAGCGGTTTATTCACCCAAAACGAAACAGCCCTGGGACGATGCTGTAACACTGGTTTTGACTTATGCAGAAATACCTTACGATGTAATTTATGACGATGAGGTATTAATGGATAAACTCTATCTGTATGACTGGCTCCACCTGCACCATGAAGATTTTACGGGGCAAAGCGGTAAGTTTTATTATGGATATGCCCATCAAAGCTGGTACAAGCAGGAAATAGCTGAAAATAAGGAAATTGCAAAAAGGTGGGGATACACAAAAATTTCACAGCTGAAGCTGGCAGTTGTAAAAAAAATCAAAGAGTTTGTAGCCAGCGGGGGATACCTGTTTGCCATGTGTGCTGCCGCTGACACCTATGATATTGCTCTGGCTGCGGATGGCGTGGATATTTGTCCATCTGTGTTTGATGGTGACCCGGTGGACCCTCATGCTCAGGAAAAGCTCAACTATGACAATTGCTTTGCTTTCAGAAATTTTAAACTCATTACCAATCCGGCTGTTTATGAATATTCAAGTATCGATGCCACCAATGACCATTTGAAAATACCTGAATACAAAGATTATTTTGTTTTGTTTGAATTTTCGGCCAAATGGGATATCATTCCTACCATATTAACCCAGGACCACACGCGTATTATCAAAGGATTTTATGGTCAGACTACCGGTTTCCGTAAAGAATATTTAAAGCCATCAGTGCTTGTACTTGGTGAAAACAATTCTATCAACGAAGCCAAATATATTCATGGAGAATTTGGAAAAGGAATGTGGACATTTTTAGGAGGACATGACCCGGAAGATTATCAGCATCTCGTTGGTGAGCCTCCTACCGATTTGAATTTATATCCCAATTCTCCAGGTTATCGTTTGATTTTAAACAATGTTCTTTTTCCTGCTGCTGAAAAGAAAAAAAGAAAAACCTAAAATTTTAAATTTTTATAATCACGGATGATAAAAACCAGGTAATCTCCCAGGTAATTGAATCCGTATTTTTTGTAAAGTTCAATAGCTATTTCATTGGTTTTGTGAACTTCCAGTTTAATCTGCAGATTCAGTTGGCGGGCAAATTGAAGCGATTTTTCCAGTAAGGGCTTGCTTAAGCCTTTTCCCTGATATCCGGGTAAAATACCAAAATGATGGAGGTAGATTCTTCTTCCATCCTGAGACAACCAGGAGCTTCCAATTAGTTTTTCCTGATGAAACATAACATACAATTGCCCTCCGAGAGCAATGGTACGAAGAATGACATCAAGTGTGTCACCCCGTTGGGGATTTCCCAATCCTGTTTGTTCCCATAAAAAAATCAGCTGGTCATAATCTTTTGCTTGAAATGTCCGGATTTCATAATCAACAGCCATAAATTCTATTTTAACAGGAATGTTTTCTGACAGAATTTTTGAAATGTTCGTGCGCCACCTCCTTCCTGAATGAGCTTCAAAACCAGATTGTTATGAGGAGGAATATAAGTTCCAAAAAGTCCGGCAATATTAAATATTTCGAAATAAATACGGTGCATGGTTGTAGAAGGTCCGAGAAGATAGGTCAGGCAAGAAGGATGGGTAAAAGACATTATTTCCTGAAATGACCTATTAAAAACGGCAGTAGATGTTAAAATATGAATGCTGCAATTTTGAAGGCTTTCGTAATGGTCTGTTTTTGAATAGTCCCCTGAAATTCCTTTCATATCAAAAACTTTAATGGGAATCCGGTTTTTATTGAAGCGAGCCACAAGGGGAGCAAAGTAGCCAGTCATAACAATAAGTTGATTTTTGAATCGGGAAAAATCAATGATTTCGAAAATATCAGAAGAGATACCTGATACCAGAGGTTTATTGATAATGGCATTGAAATATGCTATAAGGATATTGCGGTGGGACAGATTATCCAGGTTTTCAGGAATATATTTTAAATCTGACGGTAGTTGCATAGTGTGTCCCAAAGTGGCACATACACCCGTTTTGCCATCCTGGAGAACTACGGCTGAATATTTTTTCCCTGTGGTTATGGAATAGATTAGATTTTTATTGAATGGGATTTTCTTTAGCAACTCTTCTAATGGATCGGGTATTTTCATTTTTGTGCAATCAGTGTAATATTCCAGGCTTCACCTCTGTGTCCCACGCCTTCTTTATGAAAAATTTTTTCTTTTTTCAGTGTAAGGATATTCAGTCCGGAAAAATCATTTTCCAATTCGGCAACTGAATAAAGCAATTCCAGATTTTTAGGGCCACCAGTGTTCATATGGAGCTGCTCTTTGTCGTAAGCCTGCATGAATACAAAGCCGCCCGGTTCCAGCCATGAAATTAATTTCCTGTGGAATGAAGTTCGGGTTTCGGGAAAAAGATGCAAATAAACCATGGCAATGACATTGAATTTAACATCACCGGGATTAAACTGCTGTACATCAGCTATTTGATAGTTTATTTTGACATGATTCTGTTTTGCCAGTTTTAAAGCTTTTTCCCGTGCAACTTTACTTGAATCAAAAGCAAATACCTGCCATTGTTTTGTTGCTGCATAAACGGCATTTCTACCTTCACCCTCACCGGGTAATAATATTCTGCCGGGTGTCAGGTTGTCTATAAAATTTTTAAATCTTTGATTGGGTTCTGTACCATAGAAATAATTATCACCGGCATACCTCTGATCCCACATGTTTTGCATCATCCTGCTCTGTTAAAATAATTATCCAGGTTTTTCATTAATTCGACTTTTACACTGTCGTCACAAAACGAAGAACGAATGGCATTGGATTGAAGAATATAAATTTCTTCAGGACCCATGTTAAATGCTTCGGCTACGGCATCCAGTTCTTCGCCCAGGTTATAATTAAAAAAGGTAGGATCATCTGTATTTACCGAAACATTCAGGCCTTCAATCATGTAAATCTGGATAGGGTGTTTCTGAAGAGAAGGTATGACACCTGTTTTTACATTAGAAATGGGGCAACATTCAAGATGGAGCTGGGTTTTAGCCAGGTATTTCAATAGTTTTTTATCTTTATAGGCCGATGTTCCATGTCCGATTCTATCCACCTTCAAATTTTGAATTACATCCCAGATTTTATCCGGGCCGGTATTTTCCCCTGCATGAGCTGTCGTAAAAAGTCCATATTTTCTTGCTTTTTCAAAAACTTTTGCATACTCCGATGCAGGATATTTGCTTTCGGTTCCTCCCATTCCTACAGCCACGACACCGTATTGATTAGCACCTGCAACACTGTCCAGGATTCTTTCGGCTTGCCGGGATCCGAAATCCCGGCTTAAATCAGGAATTAAATTAAATTTTACGGAATTTTTATTCCGGGTTAAGCCTTTATAAATAGCTTCTGCAATACCTGCGGGGTCGAGTCCTTTTTCAAGCATGCGTGCCGGTGCAAAAAAAATCTCAGCATACTGAAAATGCTGTTGTATCATAGATTTCATCACACCTTCGGCAATCAAGGTAAAATCTTCATATTCGTTGATAAACTGAATCATCCATTTCCATGTCTCAAGGAATTCGGGAAAACCTTTATAAACAAACTTTTCCTTAAATGCCTGATAGTTTGGAATTTCATCTTCTCTGCTATATTTATGAATCAGTGTCCATAAAACATCAAGTGGAATGGAACCTTCAAGGTGGAGGTGAAGTTCCACTTTGGGCATATTTTTAATAAAATCTTTTTTCATGAGGGGTATATTACAGAGCTTTTCAAAGTTAAATAAAAGAGAACAATTAAAGCTTTTCTATATTTGAATTCTCTTTAATTAATCAAAAAATGGGAATCATTAAAAAAAATCTGGCTAATCTGTTTACATTGCTCAATTTAACCTCTGGTTTTCTGGGGATTATTGCTGTAACTTATTCTGATGTCTTTGTCAGGGGAGGGATATTAAGTTCAAAAGTGTTTTTTGTCAGACATGGTTATGATTATTTAACCTATGGCAGTATCTGTATTCTGGTGGCTGCCCTTTTTGATTTTCTGGATGGCTTTACTGCGCGCAAACTAAAGATTGAAAGTGCCCTGGGGAAACAACTTGATTCTCTTGCCGATTTGACGAGTTTTGGCATATTACCCGCTCTGATAGCTCATAATTTATTACTGGAATCATCTAAAAACTGGAAATATTTTTTGATGGATGTTCCGGCTATAAGTTATCTGCCCGTTTTGTTGGTGCTTGCGGGTGCGTTAAGATTAGCCCGGTTTAATACAGATGATTCCCAGGCGAAAGTTTTTAAAGGATTATCAATCCCTGCCAATGCAATTTTATGGGCTTCATTTCCACTCATGCTTTCGACCGATTTATTCATTTTCGGGAAGGCTCAGTTTTATGTCAGTTTCATTTTATTAAAACCACAATTTATCATTTTAACCATTTTGATTTTATCAGGTTTAATGGTTTCGAATTTTCCATTGATGGCTTTAAAATTTGAAGATTTTGGATGGAAAAGAAACAAAATCAAATATATATTTCTCCTGGTCTCGCTTGTATTAATTGTTGTTTTTCAGTTTTTTGCTATTCCTTTGATTATTATTTTCTATATTTTATTTTCATGGTTAAACAGAAATAAAATACAACAGGTATGAAAAAGTATATCGTTATATTATTCATTTTACTGTCTTCAGCGCTTATAGCCCAGGATATTGATTATGCCAGAAGCGTGATTAATGATTTATGTTCTGAGAAATATCTGGGAAGGGGCTATGTCCTTGCGGGTGACAGCAAAGCTGCATTTTATATTGAGAATGAGTTTAAAGAAG
>CAYNBC010000124.1:5075-6944 GCA_964395255.1 uncultured Sphingobacteriales bacterium
GTGATAATGTGCGCAGAATTAAAAAATATACACAAGAGTTTACCGTCAGTGTCAATACATTTCCTGAAGACCCTATAGTTCAAATCGATCGTAAAACCGAACTAAAACCCGGCATTGACTACATTATAAACCCTGAATCAGGTTCATTGGAAAATGAGAATCTTGAATTGTATTACCTGAAGAAGAAAGATATCAAAAACCAGAAAGAATTTGACAGATTTATAGAAAATGATTATCGGGGCATAGCGGTTGTCATCGACAGGAATGTGTTTGAAAAAGAAATCAAGGATGAAAATCAATTTTTGAAAGATATACTTGATAACTACATGCAGGCAGACGGAATCATTTTTCTTGAAGAAAAACTCCCGGTGGCCTGGATGGGGACCAGAGCAAAACCGTACATGATATTACATGTGAAAAAAAATTCATGGCCTAAAAATCTGCCTGCTTTGAGCGTGAAAATCAGCAATACTTTTTACAGAAACTATACAACCCGAAATGTAATTGGCATGATAGAAGGGAGTGAAAACCCCGACCATTATGTCATTATTGGCGCTCATTATGACCATCTGGGTTCGTATGGGAAAAAGATTTATTTTCCCGGAGCCAATGATAATGCATCCGGTGTTGCCATGTTGCTCGATCTGGCCAGATATTTTTCTGAACCGCTCAACAAACCCAAATATTCCATTGTTTTTATTGCTTTTGGTGCTGAAGAATTAGGTCTGCTGGGCTCCCGGTATTTCACTGAACATCCGGTTATTGATTTAAGCCGTGTACGGTTAATGATAAACCTGGACCTTATCGGAACCGGTGAAAATGGAATAACGGTAGTGAATGGAAAGAAATTAGACAAAGAATTTGCTTTGTTAAAAAGCATTAATGAACAAAGGCAGTATCTGCCGGAAATAAGGTTAAGGGATAATGCTGCCAATAGTGACCATTATCCTTTTTTTCTTAAGGGTGTCCCCAGTATATTTATTTATCAGAATGGATTGGAAGATAAAAACTATTATTATCATCAACCGGGCGACAAACCTGAAAATATTTCACTGGCGGGGTATGAAGGGACATTTCGTCTTCTGGTTGATTTTCTGGAAAGACTTAAAAGTTTTTAAAATTTTTAAAAATCATTATATTTGAATGAAAGATTTATAAACACCTTAAAGTGAAAGCATATGAAATGTAATGTAGGCAAAACAGACAAGATTGTCCGGGTAATCCTGGGCATAGTCATTGGTGTAATCGGGATTTATTTCAAAAGCTGGTGGGGTTTAATAGGATTGATTCCTATTATTACAGCGCTGGTAGGTTTTTGTCCCCTTTATGCACCCTTTAAAATCTCAACGGCCAAAGCCCAAACAGAAGAGAAAAAAGAAGAAAGTAGCGAATAGTAAACACCAGTTCCAACAAAAAAGCCTTGTCTTTTTCTTGAAGACAAGGCTTTTTTTATGTAAAGAGATTTTAGTTATTCGAAGATTGGGGCTGAGTTTCCAGAGGAATTACTGAGACATAAGATTTATTGTTCCGTTTTTTCCGGAAAGTAACAACGCCTTCAACTTTGGCAAAAAGTGTGTGGTCTTTGCCCATGCCAACATTTTCCCCGGGATGGTGTTTTGTTCCTCTCTGACGAACGATAATAGCTCCCGGCTTAGCAATTTGTCCTCCAAAAATTTTGATACCCAGTCTTTTACTATGTGATTCTCTACCGTTTGATGAACTTCCGGCACCTTTTTTATGAGCCATAACTATTTATTTTTTAATGTCTTCTATGATAATTTTCGATAAAAGTTGCCTGTGACCTTTTTTTACTCTGTAACCTTTTCTTCTTTTCTTTTTAAAAACGATTACTTTTTTGTCTTTTAATTG
>CAYNBC010000125.1:0-2755 GCA_964395255.1 uncultured Sphingobacteriales bacterium
GCTATTAAAGATATGTAAGTCCTATCAGCTAAATAGAGAGAAATTTTTAAAAAGGAAATCCAATACCAATTCCCAGATATAATCCCATGGTTATACCCTGCCTGTCAAAATTGAGTTCTCCGCCACCATGAAAGAAAAAGTTATTTCCACAAAAAAACCGGTATCCCGGGCGGATTCCCAGTCCAGGTCCGTATCTTGAAGAATAAAAAAGTTTTGTCTGAAGATCCAGCCGGTGTGCTGACATGGGTATGGTATATCCCACTAAAGCTCCAAAATAATCGGTAATTTTTCCTTCGTGGTCTGCTTGTTTATCCCAGAAGATCCCACCCAGATACTTTTTGTTGTAATTTAATTTCAGTTCGCCTACTACTTTGTCTCCAACATTAAAATATCCATAACTGGCAAGGGCCATAACAAGATAACGGTTTTTATGCTGTGGAGGCGGGGAAAGACTAAAGGCATTTATTGCTCTCATTGATAAAAATAATAAGCAAAAAATAATACCCGTTTTTTTCATGTTTTTTCTCAAATTTAAAATGATTTATAATTATTTATTTAATGATTTTTAACAAAACGAATTTTTTTTTGCAATTGTGGAATATCAATATATTGCAAAGTCAACGAAAGTGGAATTAATAGCTTGACTGAATGAAATCTATCATTTTTATCATTATCACATTTATAACGCTGATTGTTTTTGGTTATTCCATTTACAGGATATTCAGATATTTTCGATTTACCCGTCCTTATTCATTGGGGAACTGGGGACAGCGTGTTTTGAAGGTATTGAAAATTGCCATAGGGCAAACTAAGATTTTTCGTTTTCCTGCAGCTGGATTCTTTCATGCACTGACTTTCTGGGGCTTCTGTATCATCCTTGTAGGCAGTATTGAAATGGTCATTGACGGAATTGCTGGCACGGAAAGAATTTTCGCTTCATGGGGGTGGGTTTATGATTGGATAACTGCTCTTGGTGATGTTTTTGCCGGAATAATTTTGATAGCTGTAGTATTTTTTGTTGTTCGTAGAATCATCCTTCGCCCTCAAAGATTCGAAGGCGCTGAAATGAAATCTAAAAGTCATTGGGATGCTTTGATTGCCCTCGGTTTGATTTTTATTTTAATGGTTACCTTGCTGGGAATCAATATATTTTACATTGTTGGACAAGAAAAACTCAACGCACCTGTAATGGGTAATTTTCCTCTGAGTCGCCTGTTGGTTCCCTGGTTTGCTAATTATTCTCCGGAACAGGTTCATGAAGCTCATGAAGTATGCTGGTGGTCACACATTTTATTAATTTATCTATTTGCCAATATTCTTCCATACTCCAAACATTTTCATGTTTTTATGTCTTTGCCGAATGTTTTTCTCAGCCGTCTGGAGCCCTTACCCTACATTGATAATATGCCCCAAATTACCCGGGAAGTAAAGCTTTTGCTTAACCCGGATCAAGAAATCCAGGACCAGGAAATAGAGGAGCCTGAGTTTGGGATTTTTGGTGTTAAAGATGTTGAAAATGTTACATGGAAGCAGTATCTTGATGCATTGACCTGTACAGAATGTGGAAGATGTACTTCGGTTTGCCCGGCCCATACTACCGGAAAAAAGTTGAGCCCCAGAAAACTGATGATGGATGTCAGGGCAAGGATGAAAGAAAAAGGACCTGGCCTGGTCAAATCAAATCAATTTGATGATGGTAAATATTTAAACAAAGACTATATAACACCTGAAGAAATATGGGCATGCAATCTCTGTGGAGCTTGTGCGCAGGAGTGCCCGGTAAGCATTCACCATCCTTCATTGATTGTGGATCTGAGACGTTACTATGCTATGGAAGAAGGGAATGCCACCCCCATGCTTAATAAAATGTTTACTTACATTGAAAATAATGGTGCTCCATGGCAGTATTCGCCCGAGGACAGACATGAATGGACCAGAGTTCTTGACTTTCATGTTCCAACCATGAGTGAGCTCGCTGAAAAAGGTATAATGCCCGAAATATTATTCTGGGTTGGTTCTGCTGGTTCGTTTGATACAGAGGCCAAAAAAACAGCCAGAGCCTTTGCCAGTATTTTACATAAATTTGATATTTCATTCGCAACCCTGGGAATTGAAGAAACAGATAGTGGAGATGTAGCCCGCAGGTGTGGTAATGAAATGCTTTTTCAAATGCAGGCATTACAAAATATTCAGACATTAAATAACTACGGAATCAAGAAGATCGTTACCTGCGACCCCCATGATTATAATACACTCAAAAATGAGTATCCCGACCTGGGAGGAAAATATGAAGTTTACCACCATACAGAATTTTTATTTACATTGATTCAGTCGGATAGAGTCAAATTACCTGAAAAAGTATTTCAGAATAAAAAAGTAGTATATCATGACCCATGCTATCTTGGGCGTGGAAATGGAATTTACGATTACCCGCGGGAATTGATAAAAATGACCGGTGCACGGTTGAAAGAATTAAAACGAAGCAGGAGTTTTTCTTTTTGCTGTGGTGCCGGTGGAGGACAGGTGTTTAAAGAATCGGAAAAGGGAACAAAAGAAGTGTATATTGAAAGAACCGAAGAATGTATTGCAGCCCAACCTGATATTATTGCAACAGCCTGCCCTTTTTGTAAACTCATGTTGAATGATGGTCTGAAAATGCTGGACCAAAATCACGAATTAAAAACTATGGATATTGCTGAATTTATCTGGCAAAGTGTAAAAGATTAATTCAAATGACCTGCCTGAGATGATTTTT
>CAYNBC010000125.1:2765-3112 GCA_964395255.1 uncultured Sphingobacteriales bacterium
TCTATGGCCAGATTTATCAATTGAGTCATTAATTCTTCCTGGGAAATACCACTTAATTCAAAAAGCTTTGGATACATGGAAATTTGAGTAAAACCCGGAATTGTATTGATTTCATTTATAAAAATTTGTTTTTCAGTTACAAAAAAATCAATGCGGCTCATACCTTTTAATTCCAGTGCCTTATATGCTTTTAATGCCATGTTCTGGATTTCTTTTATAGTGCTTTGGTCAAGGTTTTCTGCAGGTGCTTTCAAAATGGTTTTACTTTCTGAACCATATTTTTCATTATAATCATAAAATTCAGAAATAATTTCTCCCGGTACTGATGCAACCGGATTTTCATTTCC
>CAYNBC010000125.1:3122-3818 GCA_964395255.1 uncultured Sphingobacteriales bacterium
TCATTTCCCAGAACAGCCACTTCTATTTCACGACCTTTTACATATTCCTCTACCAGTATTTTAAAATCATAATCAAAAGCAGACTTAATAGCGCTTTCAAGTTTATCTGCTGAATCGACTTTTGAAATACCAATAGAAGACCCAGCATTGGCTGGTTTAACTACCAGAGGAAGTCCCAGAGTTTTAATGATTTTTTCTATATTCCATTGTTCTGGCTGGAATTTCCGTAATGTCAAATAACGAACAACATTTATATTTTCCGACTGTAGAAGTTTTTTAGTTATTTCTTTGTCCATGGCAAGGGCAGAACCCAGAACTCCCGGTGCCACATAGGGAATATTGGCCATCTCAAAAAAACCCTGAATGGTACCGTCTTCACCATGGGGACCATGTAAAACAGGAAAGGCTACATCAGGTATGATGATATCCTCAGGATTTTGGTTTGTAAAAAAACCGAATCGGTGCCCTTTAAAACAAAAGTTTATTCCATGGGATTCTGCAGTATCGAATGAATGGCTTTCAAAGCATTTCTCATTCATGAGGTACCATTCACCTTTTTTGGAAATTAAAACAGGGAAGACTTGAAACTTAGTTTTATCAAGGTGGGAGTAAACATTGGAGGCAGATACCAGTGACACCTCGTGTTCAGTACTTTTTCCTCCAAATACCAATAATACTTTTAGCATTACTTAATTT
>CAYNBC010000125.1:3828-6925 GCA_964395255.1 uncultured Sphingobacteriales bacterium
CCTGTTTTCAAAAATAAAACAAAACCATCCCCTCAAAGAGGATGGTTTCCCACAATTTAAAGGCAAAGTATTTATTCACACACCGATTTCAACATATCTTCAATGTCACCGGGTGTCGACATGATTTTAGTAAATGTCCGCATGGTTAAAGAAGGCCAGTGAAGTGCAATACGAAATCTTCCGTGCAGCATTGTGGCTTTGTTGTCCATGAGTACAATTTCATATGGCATGGCTGCTATGTGTTTTTCTCCTATAATCGGGAGAAAATGAGCTTCTCCTTTCTCCGGGTCGTTCAAGGCTACTCCAAAAACGGCTACTTTTGAATTCTTAAATGTAAGGGAATAAACTTTTTCTGTTTTAGATTTATGAGCAGCTAAATTTTTATTGATTATTTCCACGCCTTCCTCAAAAGAGCGAAATGTTTTTAATTCCACAGGGTCATTGAAGGTTTGCATACCCATCATATACCTGTAATGTCGAAGTTTTTCCTTTGTAATGTTGCCACCAAAAGGTTCAAATTCTTTTCCTATTGAGCTTAATGCATTCCTGGCCTCGTTTCCGATTTCATGCAACCTATTTTCAAAGGGAACAATATCTTCCCTCAGATAAGCATTAAAAAGATAATCCGGGTTAATCATGGATACAGTTGTAGTGCCATTTGAGTAAACCATTCCCACTTTTAACACTGCTGCCAGGATGCCACGGTTTTTTACCTTTAAACACAGATTGTATAAATCTTTCCGGGTGTAAGCAATAACATATAAATCGGACCTTTTCTCGGGATGGTATTCTCCGATGATGCTAAACCCTTTATTTCTCAGGCTATTTTTAACTGTCTGGGCAACTTCAGAAATTTTAGCATTTACTTTACCAACTTCCAGATAGGGTGAAAGTTCCTGTGATGCTACTTCGATTTTACCCAGAAATAAAATAGTAACTACAAATAATACAATTTTTTTCATGTTTTTTTTGCCTGAAAAGTTACAATATCATAACCAGTTTTTCCCTGAAATTGATTTATTCCTTCTGGTTAAAGTTTATAAAACAATAAAATTTATGTTACAGGTGTAATTTCGTTTAAAAATTGCATTTTTTCTTAATTATCTCATGAAATGTATTTTTAATCTCTGTAATGTTTTTACCAATCCTTGTATTTTCGAATTTTAATTTTAAGCTTAATGAGTGAAATCAGGATAAGAAGAAGCCACATACGAAAAAAAACACTGATACCGTTTCCTGTGATTGGCGTGTTAAGCCTTGCTTTTTTTGTTTTTTTGTTTTTTACCTACAATATTTATCTCAAATTATTTTCTGCCAATGTTGTATTACCCGAAGCAGGTAAAAAGTACTATTTATATATCCCTACAGGTGCAGATTTTAAAACCGTTGTTAATTTAATAAATGACGAAAGGATAGTAAAAGACATTAAATCGTTTATCTGGGTGTCTAAAAAAATGCATTACAATGACCATGTTCACCCGGGACGCTTTCTTATCAAACATGGGATGTCCAATTATGAGCTGGTAAGCATGTTACGCTCTAATGCAAATGTTCCTGTCTGGCTTGTTTTAAATAAAGTAAGAACTCCTGAAGAACTGGCTTCTGTTGTGGACCGATATCTGGAAGCCGATAGTACTGAAATTGTAAAGTTGCTTTACAGCCCTGATTTTCTCAAACATTGGGGTATCACAAAATACCAGATTTTATGTTGCTTCATCCCCAATACATACGAGTTTTACTGGAATACAAGCGCAGAAGAATTTCTGGAGCGCATGGAAAAAGAATATCAAAAATTCTGGAATGAAAATCGATTGGACAAAGCTAAAAAACTGGGATTATCGCCCTGTGAGGTAAGTACACTGGCTTCTCTGGTACAGGAAGAGACATCCAAACTGGATGAAATGCCTGTCATAGCTGGAGTTTATTTAAACCGATTAAGAGCAGGAATGAAATTGCAGGCAGATCCAACATTAAAATTTGCCCTTAACAAGTGGGACCTGAAACGACTTTTAAATGTTCATAAAGAAGTAGAATCTCCATATAACACTTATAAATACAAAGGATTACCACCAGGGCCCATTGGTTTGCCCCAGATTGCTGCCATTGATGCTGTATTGAATGCCCAAAAACACAACTATTATTATTTCTGTGCAAAAGATGATTTTTCTGGTTATCATCATTTCAGCAGGAATTATGCTGAGCATTTAATATATGCCCGGAGATACCAACGAAAGCTAAATGAATTAAAAATAAAATAATGATTGAACATAGTTGTCAATTACGAATTTTATATGCAGACACCGATAAAATGGGTTTTGTGTATTATGGAAATTACGCAAAATTTTATGAGTATGGACGAACAGAAACCATACGTACCCTGGGAATCCCTTATTCTCAACTGGAAGCATCCGGCATTGCGATGCCTGTTATTGAAATGTACTCACGCTTTATAAAACCCGCATTTTATGATGATTTAATTACCATTAAAACAGTGATAAAAAAATTGCCTGAGACAAGAATGGAATTTTTTTATGAAATTTATAACCAATCCCGGGTACTTTTGAATGAAGGTAAAACAACACTGATATTTTTGGATATAAAAAGAAACAAACCTGTGCGGGCTCCATCATATTTAATTAATCAATTAAAAGCTTACTTTGAATAAATCCGATAAAGATATCACCAGGCTCATTTTCAACCGGCTAAGAGCATCATCCACAGCCAATGTTTTTCGTAAAATTGTTTTTCCCGGATTTAAAGGCGTGCCCATTACTGAAGTTATCAAGTTTTTTTTCAGGCAATTGCTTAATGAAGCTATAACGATAAGAGCAAGTGCCTCTGCTTTTAGTTTTTTTCTGGCATTATTTCCTGCACTGATTTTTCTATTTACTTTAATTCCGTTTATACCGATAAAAAATCTTCATGCTGAGGTCATGTCCATGATTCAGGGGGTTATGCCTCATTATGCCTATGAAACATTAAAAGAAACATTAGAAGATATACTTTTAACAAGACGCAGCAATTTATTATCATTCGGAGCATTGATGACTCTTTATTTTTCCTCCAATGGAGTTAATACTCTTCTTACAGCATTTAA
>CAYNBC010000126.1:0-1055 GCA_964395255.1 uncultured Sphingobacteriales bacterium
GGTTCAAAACTATTTTACCCTTCAAAGCCAGTTCCGAACCTTCAAAATAGCGTTTTTTTACAGCATTTTGAAGAACTTCAATATATTGTCTGTTAGTTAATATTACTACAAAAATCCATGCTATTATAAGAAAAAGCAGAACATAACTAACCAGATTAAGGCTGATGGATTTATTAAACGAAATCAGTAGAAAAAGAAACAACCCTGCAAATCCCAATGCAAGAGGTTTCAAAATACCGTTTACAACTGCCTGTCCGAATAATCTTAATTTTTCATTTAAAGGCTGAAATAGAGAAAAAAATACAGGCTCGTGAATAGAGAACCTCAGAATCTCGCTCGTCAGCATTAGAAATCCAAACAGAAAAATGTAATAATTCTGGCTAACAGACATAAAATTGTACAAAATAATAGAGAGGATAATAAGCAGAAATAAAACAGGCAGCAACAAAAGAGACCGTTTTACGCCCATTAAATCAATAAGACGGCCCGAAAGAAAAAATTTGACAATAAATGTAACACCCTTGGCAAATCCATAGAAAAGCCCGAAAAATACAGCAATTTGTTCTTTGGATGGATAAGTTTCCTGAACATTGGTTAGAAAAGTAAAATCAATAAAAGTAAAAACCAGGATGGATACAAAGGAAAGTATGGATAATAAAACGATAAAATCACTTTTCAGATATTTCTTGAATATATTTTCGGAACCTTCATTTACACTTTGTTTAATGACGGTTTTTTCTTCTTTGGTTTCCTTTTTAATAGCAAGCGCCCTGAAAAGAAAAATTAAGCAGATTAAAAAAGAAATTGTTGCAATTAGAAAAAGGTTATTACTACCAAAACGGGAGACAAGATAGGAAATACTTAAATAACCTGTTAATTTGGCTGTAACTTCACCGGAACTTATGATTCCGAACAAACGCTTACTTTGCCGGACATTGAGCATTAGCGAAGTAACACCCCAGAATTCCAGGTCGGAAAGCATGTTGGCTGCACGGTATAAAATTAATCCCGCAAAAGCTATCCAAGTATAATGAATTACGGAAACACCCAGATAT
>CAYNBC010000126.1:1065-5985 GCA_964395255.1 uncultured Sphingobacteriales bacterium
CAATAAAATAATCAGCGTAATGGTCAGAATAACTCCGGTAAAAAAAGTTTTATGATTGGTTTTTTCTTCAAAATGAGAATATAAAGAGCCAGCAATTAACAAAACTATACCGGATGCCATATAGACAATAGGGAGTCGTGAAACATTGAATTCGCTCAGAAACAAAGCATTGGCAGCGGTAAAGAATAATGCCAGTGCTATCCCCTGGAAAAAATTGTGAAAAAAAAGCAGACTGACAAGTTTGACTTCGTCAGGTTTTACATTTAATATCTTTTCCGTATCAAATTTTAACAGGGCCAAGATAAAATATTCTATCAGTCAAAGATAAAATAAGATAAATTATTACTGATGATTGGTATTCACGAAATACATTCTCATCGGCCCTTTTCCTTTAACATCCCTTGTTCCTCTGTCGATAAACTCAAAATCTTTAAAAGTAAGCTTGTAGGTTGATTCAGAAACATTTATTTTCATGGGTTCGGAGTTGGATTCCATTCGGCTTGCCGTATTGATGGTATCACCAAAAACATCGTATATGTACTTACGCACACCTACAATACCACCCACCACACGGCCACTATGAACCCCAATCCTGATTTTCCATTTATATTGTGAAGTTTTATTTCTGTTTTCAAGATAATGAATAATTTGAATGGATGCATTTAAAATGTTATGTGCATGTTTTTCATTAGGTACCGGCATACCACATACCGCCAGATAGGCATCACCTATGGTTTTTAGCCTTTCACATTGGTTAGCTACCATGATATCGTCAAAAGCAGTGAAAATATCATTCAGTTCATCGATGAGAATTTTGGGGTCTAATTTGGCCGACATATCAGTAAATCCAACAATATCGCTGAAGTATACAGTTACATTGTCGAAGCCTTCCGGAACCGTAAAACCTTTGGTTTTTAAATCATCCACAACTTTACGGGGAAGTATGTTGAGCAATAATTCTTCGGATTTTTCTTTCTCTTTCTCAATTTGTTCTTTTTGTGCCACAACTTCAGCTGTTCTTTCGGCTACTTTTTCTTCCAGAATGCGTTTTTCTCTTAACAAATGTCTTGTACGAAGTTGTATATAAAGTATTACGGAAGCTATCAATATCACAATAACAGCTATGTAAAACGGCCATGTTTGCCAGAAAGGGGGTTTAATTCTAAAGTGAAATTCAACAGGATTTTCATTCCAGATTCCTTCACCATTCACAGCTTTCAGGTGGAAAGTATATTTCCCTGGCCGTAATGCGGTATAGCTGACATGATTTTGTGTTGTTAAAGGATTCCAGCTTTCTTCTGCGCCTTCCAGATAATACTGATACTCTATCTGTGTAGGGTCAGTAAATGAGATACTTGTAAAATCAAAAACTATATTCTTTTCTGTGTATCTTAATATCATATTTTCCTGAACAGGCCGTTCTTTCAAATTAACAAACATCCGGGATATAGATGTAACGGGTTCGATAGATTTGTGTACTTCCCGGGCAGGATCATACATAATCAGTCCATTAACAGTTCCCATAAATACCTGGCCGGCTGGGTTGATATAACAGGCATTATCTTTCACTTCAATACCTGTAAACCCCTTTCTTTCAGTATAAGAATAAATTGAACCCGATTTGCTGTCAATAATATTCATCCCCAGGTTGGTGCCCACATAAATTCGCCCCTCATCGTCTACTTCCATGGCAGTAATAAAATCTGACAACAAACCCTCTTTGCTTGTAATGAAGCTGTAATTATCATTTTTAAGTTTAATAATTCCCTGTCCTTCCGTACCAATCCAGATGGTTTGATCAGGTGTTGTAATCATGTCTTTGGTTGTAAATTCAAAGGGGAGTTTTAACGGGTTTATCTCCGAACCGGTAATTTTTGAGATGCCTTTGCCCCTTGACCCAACCCATATCGTTCCATCCGGTGAGCAATAAATTGCTGTAATTTCATTACCGGTAAGTCCGTCTTTCTGGGTTAATAATGTGCTTTTTTTGTTGTTAATTTCATAATAAATCAAACCCTCAACGGTACCTACCCAGAGATTGTTTTCTTTGTCCACAGCCATGCTTGTAACACTGGCAATGGCGGGTGGAAACCATCTGTTGATGATAGTATTGTATTTAAAGTATTTTTCATTTTTGGGTTTTTCCCATACTTTATAATCATTGGTACCCAGCCAGATTGTTCCGTTCTGATCTTTTATTAAAAATCGGATTTGATTGGATGGCAATACACCGCTTTCGAAAGTGATATTTTTTATATGCCGATAAACCCCGTCCTGAAATTTCATAATGGTAATACCGCCATTGGTACCAATCCAGTAATTCAACGAGTCATCCTGACAAATAGCATAGACTTGAGGATTGACCAATTTTTCATTTTCATTAAAAAGAAGAAAATAATCGCCTTTATAAATGCAAAGACCGTTTTCGTGGGTGCCAATTAAGATGTTACCTTCCCTGTCTGTAATGATTTTCCAGATTTTGTTATCCGGCAATCCCTTTGCGGTGTTAAAAGTGGTGATTTTTAAGTCCGGGCTTATTTTTGAAATACCTCCTTCCCAGGTGGCTACCCAGATATTTCCAAATGGGTCAGAAGTAATGCTGGTTATAAAATTGCTTCCAAGTCCATCACGTTTAAAATAAAAGTGGGATTCCATTTTTTTTGTATCGTAAAATTGAAGGCCATTGGTCCATGAGCCTAACCAGAGGTTTCCCTCTTTGTCTTCATGCACTGCAGTTATCTGGGAAAAAGTGCTTAACCCATCATATTTCAGGTAATCAAATGTTTCATTTGTCTTGTTGAATACTTTAATACCCACATTGGTGACAAAAAGCAATTTGTGGCTTTTGGTTTTATAAATCGAAAATACCTGGTCGCTCAAACCTTCCTTGCCTTTAAACTCTCTGTATTTGAGCATATTCATGGAATCAACGATAGGATTGGAAAGCAGCAGGCAGCCACTCCCATCCGAACTAATCCAGATTTGACCATCATCATCTTCTACAATCGATGTAACTCTGGATGTAAATGTAGCGGGCAGTTTTTCCCATTTTTGAAGAGAGCCCTTAAAGTATCTGCTGATTCCTCCATCGATATGTCCAAACCAGACATTATTTCTTGAATCCACCAGTATAGCTGAAACTCCGTTTTTTGCCAGTCCATCCCGTGAAGTGTAGTTTGTAAAAGTTCTTCCGTCAAAGCGGGATACACCTGAGCGTGTTCCAATCCACAAAAATCCTTTTTGGTCTTGAGCAAGAGTATAAACCGTAGACTGAGCCAATCCGTCCTTTACTGTATACTGGTCAAAAAAATAGGTTTGCCCAAATATATTCGATATACTCAATAAAAGTAATACAAAGAGAAAACCCCTTACAACCATATTTTAAGTTTATAGAACAAATTTAACGGAAATCTTAATGAATTAAGATTTCCGTTTTTACTTATTTTTTAGAAATTTACTGATTCTTTTTTTTGATGAAAAAGAATGTTCCGTCTTCGTCTTCCAATCCGGCAATTTTTCCAAACTTAGGTTTTTGTGTTCCTTGTTTTGAAACAGCTTCGGTAACTTTAATTACGATATTTTCGATGGGAATGCAGTCGTTGGGATTGTATTTAAGTGTATTGGCAAAGGTTTCGGTAAATTGAGACTTATCGGATGCCAGTTCATTTCCTGCAGAAGTAAAGACCTGTGAGGATTTAAAACGGGTAGCTTCCCAATCACCGCAGTCACGTTCTTTAGGTGTTGACCTCATAGCCATATAAAATGATGGTCCGGATTCGCAGGCATCTGTAATCACCAGGGTGTGTGTAATGTATTTGGAATAAGATTGCATGGCAGCCCTGAGTGTATTTATATTGAAATAGGTAAACTCATCTTCTCGCGTTGCATTAACAGGTATCCAGTAACCTGTTTCATGGATAAACTTTCCATGACCGGAATACCAGATGATCAGGGAATTAACATGGTTTTCTCTGACCAGGTCGCGTAATTCTATGGAGAAAAACCTTTCCATTTCCTCTTTGGTCATGTCTTTTTTATGGATGATTTTGTGAATTTCATAATTCGAAAGGGCTTCTTTCATTTTGGCTACATCTTTAGCAGGCCCTTCCAGACTGGCAAAGGTTTGATAATTGCTATTTTCAATAAACACAAGCCATGTTTTTCCCATGGGATTATCCTGAACAAGGTCAATACCTTCACGGTTTAAGGTGAATGTTTGGGTACGCGTATTACCATATACATCAGTGGCTTTAACCGTTATTTCTTTTTTGTTTGCAATATCCACCGAAGCTGTAAAACGAGGATTCATTTCATCCGGTTTGTAACTGGCAATGACACCGTCAATAATAATGGAGCTTATTAAGCTGGCATCTGTTATTTTTCCTTCAACAACCAGGAGAGGATTATCACTTTCAAGATATATTTCCCCATTATCGGAAGCATATGGTTTAATAAGGTGAATTTCAGGAGGAACAATTTCGGTTTTGTAAATGGGATATGTAACGGTTGTTTGATTGTGATATATGTCCGATGCAACCAGCTTAATTTCTTTGATATTGTCTACTTTTACTTCATAGCTAAATTCATGATTGACAGCCTGAGGCGGAAATACATATTTCTCATTGTTGATAAGGAGGTATTCAATATCACTTTCATCGTTTACCTTACCTTTCAGTACAAATGATTTTGCATCCTGTCTAATTTCTATCTCGTTATTACTGTTGATTTTGGGATTTGTAACGATAATTTCGGGTTTATTGGCTTCCCGATTCAAAAAATAAAGTCTTTCATTGGCTTTTTGAATTAATTCTGTTTCCAATGGATTAGATGGCTTAAAGTTATTTACAAAGTATTTGTAATCGAGATTTGCTTTTTCCAGTTCATCACTTTTTTCGTAAGAAATGGCTCGATAATAGTAGG
>CAYNBC010000126.1:5995-6320 GCA_964395255.1 uncultured Sphingobacteriales bacterium
GTTCTATGTTGTCAGGATAATATCCAATCAGAACACTTAAATCAGCCAGTGCATTTTTATAATCGGCTTTTTCCTTGTAAAGCTGGCTACGCAACAAAAAAGCTTCAATATTTTTCTTGTCCAGAGATATGGCTTCATTACACAGCTCAATGGCTTTATCATATTCTTCCAGTTTCCAATATGCTTTTGCCTCAATAATATATGCTTCTAGAAGCTCTTTATTGCCTTTAATAGCCTTTTTTAAGTCTTCAATTGCATTGTCGTAATTACCGAGTTCGTAATTAGTAAAACCTCTCAAATAATAATTTTCAGGTGTCTTTTTGAG
>CAYNBC010000126.1:6330-6835 GCA_964395255.1 uncultured Sphingobacteriales bacterium
AGATTCAGGGCTATATTAGCTTTTTTGAATGCTTCCGTGTAGTTGTGAAGTTTCAGGTTAGATTTAATACTGATTACCAGAGCCTCATTGTTTTTTTTGTTTATTTTAAGTGCACTATTAGCCAGCTCGATGGCTCTGTTATATTCTTCCAGCGCATAATTCAATCTGGCTGCATTTACGAACAGATCATCATTTTTCTTAAATAATTCCGCAGCTATTTTATAATCGTGAGCAGCTTCTTTGGTTTTGTTTAATGCCTCAAAAGCCTGTGCACGATACAGATATGCATCTTCCTCCAGGGAATCCATTTCCAGTACATGATTGCATAGCTCCACGACCTTTTCATGATTACCTGAAGAATAAGTCTTTTTTGCTTCTTTTAAAAGTGATTTTATGCTCTGGCTGTATACATTATATGATAGTATAAAAACCAATCCCACTAGAAGTGTAAATATCTTTTTCATAGCCCCTTAAATTTTAATTACAAAAATAAAACGAATTTCGG
>CAYNBC010000127.1:0-3346 GCA_964395255.1 uncultured Sphingobacteriales bacterium
AATAAAGAAAGGTGATGGTTTGTATTCGGATAGTATTGATAAAATTGCCTACAATGGTAAATATATTGCGGTGGCACATGAATATTATATGGGTTCAGGAGGTATAATTTCCTATTTTGATGGCAAACAGTGGAAATGGTTTAAAGATGATAGCATCTCTGAAACTATTTCAGCTCTGGCTATTGATAAAACAGGCAGGATTTACTATGCTGTCTGGAATGGTGGATTACATGTTTACGATGGATCAAATATTATTATTATTCATAAAAGTAATGGCTTACCCTCTGAGTCCATTAACGCCATTTTCATTTCAGATGATGGAAAATTATGGGCAGGTGGAAATGGACTGGGTGTATTCGATGGAACCTCCTGGACTTATTACAATACCTCCAATGGTTTATGTGATAATTTTGTTTCGGATATTAAAGCGGGTCCTGATGGTAAGATTTATGTATCAAGCACTAACGCTTGCCTTTCCATTTTTGACGGTACTCAATGGGATACATTGAGCATTCCTACTGACGAAGGAGGTTTTATAGATTTTGATTCAAAAGGAAATCTCTGGACAACATCCTTTTCTTTTACCAATTACAATTCCTCACTGCTAAAATATGATGGAACAAATTGGACATCTTATTCCATGAAAGGGGAATATTATTTTCACACTATGGCTGTGGATGCCGGAGATAATGTCTGGGTAGCAGGCTATGATGTTATTGCACGATTTGATGGAACTCAATGGAAAACCTACTCTACTAATACCGGTTTTCCGGCAGATGGTTCCTTTTCCATCGCAGCATTAAAATACCAGCATATCAGTTATCCCGATTATCCTGTATTGATAGCCACTTCGGGCCAGGGCCTTATTCTTGTAACCCAATATTCAACTGTTAAGGGTAAAATTCAGGATGCCTCGGGCACCAAAGTGGATAAAGGTGGTGTTATCCTGTTCCGTAAATCGAAGGGCATTAAAAAATTCGTTCGAATAGATTCTATAGGTATTAACCCGGGTGGGGAATTCACTTTCAATAAAGTACCTATCGGTCATTATATAATTCTGGCTATTCCTGACAGAAGTAAATATCCCAATTTTATAAAAACATATTTTGGCAATGAAGAAAACTGGTTTAAAGCGCAGCTTCTAACAGTTAAGCATTGTGATACCAGTATCAACAACCTTCGTATTGAACTGAAAAAAATTACATCGTTACCCAAAGGCAGCGGAAAGATATCCGGTTATGTAAAATCATTGGATGGCACCCGGGCAGAATCAAATCCTATCAAAGATGTGGATGTTACCTTAAAAAAGGTACCAGGAGGTATTATTAACAATACAAAGACCAATGATCAGGGTTATTTTGAATTTACCGAATTACCGGCAGGTTATTATTATGTTACTGTAGATATTCCTGGCCTGGAAATAGATTCAGCAAGAGGTGTTCGGATAACCAGCTCCGATACTGTAAAAGGTCATGTAGATTTTAGCGTGGACTCCAATGGAATTCATCATGACGATTTCAGCTCTATTGCTGAATTTAATCATTTTCATAATTTGAACATCTGGCCTAATCCGGTACATGACAATATCAGAATCCAGGGAATTAGTAGTAATATCCAGGTGATAATTTATTCGATCCAGGGCAAAGCTGTTAAAGAAGTTAACCTGTTTAGTGATAATAACAAATTGATAAATGTCAGTGACCTGCAAAAAGGCATTTATCTGATTCAGATTACGGGTGACAAAATTCAGGCTATCGAGCGATTTATTAAACTTTAATGTTGAAGAGCAGTAAATTTATACTAATATTGTATTAACGGAATGTGAAGCCTTAATTCAAAGAATGAGAATATTACCCGTATTTATTGCTTTATTTCTGCTTTTTGCAAATCTCCAGGTTCTGGCTCAGGTAAATGCCGCTCGTGTCGATTCATTACTTCAACAATTCGAGAAAGCACTTAATGAAGAAGATATTGAAGATTTACTGGCTCTTGCAGAAGATTGTATGGCCGATACCATTGAGTTTAGTAAGCAAATCGTAAATGAAGCACTAAGGCTTTCTCAGCGAAAGAAATACCATAAATATCAGCCTTCTGTAAAGTTAATGCAGGCCAAAATCTCATACGAAGAAGGTGAACTTGAAAAAGCCAATCAACTTTATTCAGAGGTTTATGCGGAATTGAAAGACAGTAAAGATTACGATTTAATCATTAAAGCCCTGTCAGGTTCGGGTTTTGTATTTTTTAATAAAGGTCAATACGAACAGGCTATCCGGTTTTTCAGCGATGCACTGGAGTGGGAAAGAAAACTTAAAGCTCCTGAGGTAAAATCCAACCTATTAAATGCCATAGGCTTATGTTATAAAAAAATGGGAGACTACGAAAAAGCATTGGAGCATTATAACCATGCACTTGAATCCGACCTGAAAAATGATGTAAACCAGAACCTTGCTACTGATTATAACAACATTGGAGCTGTTTACAAAGCTCAGGGTAAATATTCTCAGGCCATTGAATATTACAATAAAGCATATTCAATAGATAGTGCCAATCAGGAATATTCCGAAATGTCTATTGACCTGAACAATATTGGAATGGTTTATTATTCCTTAAGCCAGTATGACAAGGCTATTGAATACTACAATCGTGCGCTTGAATTGATTAAAAAATCTGGCAATGAAGCGGAAATCTCAGCTACGCTCAGCAATATAGGTTCGGTTTATGATACTTGGGGACAATATGATAAGGCCCTTGAATATTATCATGAAGCTCTTGAACTGGATAAAAAATTAGGCAGGGAAGCTAATATTGCCAGTGATTTAAATAATATTGGTTTCGTTTATTTCATGAAAGAAGACTTTGAAAAAGCTGCATCCTACTATAATCAGGCAATTGATATTTTTCGTTCTATTAAAGCTGAAAGTGCTGTAGCTGTACTTTTAACCAATCTGGGTGAAGTTTATAAAAAATGGGGGCAATACGATAAAGCCATTGAAGCTTTTACCCAGGCCCTCGAAATCGATAAAAAATTAGGTAAAGAAGCTGATGTAGCCAATGATTTGAATATTATCGGAAATCTATTTCTGACCACAGGTCAATACAACGATGCCATTAAGTATATCCGTCAATCTCTGGAAATAAGCTCGAGACTGGGAATGAAATCTTCCATGATGCACTCTTACTTATCCTTATCAAAAGCTTATGATTCTCTGGCCGATTATAAAAATGCCCTGGCCTATTTTAAACAATATACTGCTATTAAAGATACTATTTTTTCGGAGGAAAAACATAAGCAATTTGCCGAATTTCAAACTAAATACGAAACTGAAAAGAAAGAAAATCAGATTAA
>CAYNBC010000127.1:3356-3998 GCA_964395255.1 uncultured Sphingobacteriales bacterium
TCAGATTAAAATTCAAAAAGCAGAATTAGCCAAAAAAGAAGCAGAAAATAAAAGACAGAGAATTGTTTTATTGTTTTTTCTGGTCGTTATCATTTTAGTTGTTGTTTTGATTATTATCATTTACAATAGCCTTCAGCGTAAAAAACGGGACAATGAAATTATTCAAAAAGAAAAGCAAAAATCTGAAGAACTTCTCCTTAACATTTTACCATTAAAAGTTGTTAATGAATTAAAAACTACCGGACACACTCAACCAGAAAGTTTTGAAAATGTTACCGTTTTCTTTTCCGATATTGCTGGTTTTACATCCATAAGCTCAAAGCTGGAACCCAAAGAATTGATTGACGAACTGAATGATTTATTTACCCATTTTGATGACATTATGGTCAAGCATCATTGCGAAAGACTGAAGACCATTGGAGATGCCTATTTAGCTGTTTGCGGAATGCCTGAACCCAATCCCAATCATGCACAAAATATTATTAACGCTGCCCTGGAAATTATTGATTATCTTAAAGATAGAAACAAAAACCACCCCATTCAGTGGAAAATGAGAATCGGTGTACATACAGGCAAGGTTGTAGGTGGTATTGTTGGGGTTAGAAAATACATTTATGATGTTTTCGGTGACACTATCAACAC
>CAYNBC010000127.1:4008-6810 GCA_964395255.1 uncultured Sphingobacteriales bacterium
ATAAAATTATTCCGCGAGGTGAAAAGGAAGTTAAAGGCAAAGGCAAAATGAACATGTATTTCGTAGAAGGCAAAAATCATAACCCGGCTTAGTATGTTAATAATATTTTCAATGATAAGAAGGAAACTATTAAATTTGTAAAGACCGATTGCTAATTAATGGATTTTGAATCATTAAAGAACTATTATTTACCCATTCTGGAAAAAAATCTGGACAAAAGATTAACTTACCATGGTGTACATCATACCCTGGATGTAATCGATGCTGCTGTACGTATTGCTGAAAATGAGAACATTAATGAACATGGTATTGAACTATTAAAAGCTGCAAGTTTGTTTCATGATTCAGGGTTTTTAAAGGTTTATAAAGGACACGAAGAAGTAAGTTGCTTAAATGCAAAGGAAATACTTCCCCGATACGGCTACTCTGAAGAGGATATCAATCAGGTTTGCCGGATGATTATGGCTACACAAATTCCACAGAGCCCTAAAGACAAGCTTTCTGAAATTATCTGTGATGCAGATCTGGATTATCTTGGACGCGATGATTTCAAACCCATCGCTGATAGTTTGTTCAGGGAAATGGTAGCTTACCATTTTATTGAAACTGAACAGCAATGGAACCGAATTCAATTGAATTTTCTTTCCAATCACAGTTATTTTACTAATTATTGTATTCAAAACAGGGAAGAAAAAAAACAAAAGCATTTGAAAGAAATCCGTGATATTGTGGCCATGTACACGGATTAAATTATATATTTTACAGGAATTCACCTATTTATAATCTATGCCACAAAAAATTTTTAAGTTTATTATTTGCGGCTCTCTTGAAGCTTGATAATTCTCTCATTTTGCTCCCTGATTCTTCGGCATAGGATTTTTAATATTCCTTTGGCAACCTCCATGCGTTCAGACATTAATTCATAAAAAGCATCCTGGTCGAGTCTTAACAAAAGGCTGTCCTTAATGGTTGTAGCAGAAGCAGAGCGGGGTTCCGGGTCCAACAGTGCCAGTTCACCAAAAAAGTCGCGGTTTTTCAAAATTGCAAATGTGGTATCTTCATCATGGATTCGTACTTCTCCCTCATTGATAATATACATACAATATCCCATATCTCCTTTGCGAAAAATTGTAGTTCCTTCTTCCACCTGTTCTTCCTGTACTATGTTGGCTACATCAACAAGTATATTTTCAGGAGTTTCAGAAAACAAACTGGTACTTTTGAGAATAATTACTTTCTCAATGTCCATTAATAGGCCTGGTGTGTTTTCCATTTTATCCATAATAAGATTTAATTTTTCAACATCAAAGTACTTTTTCAGTAAATTTTCGTTGAGGTAATTATTTTTTAAATGAATTTTAATAACTGCAACGGCTGTTTCTGCCAGAATTTTTTCTCTTGAAACAACAAAGTCGTTTAGATACTTATAATCCTCGTTAAGAAGTTTAATGTTCTTCAAGGTATTGATGGCACAAACCAGAGTCCACCGGTTGAAATATTTTTCCTTTTGAGTAAGTATATACCGGACAATATAATCCGTATCGATCTCTGGCCCGGGAGGGTAGGAAGCCAGCTTTTTTACCCTCTGGTCAAGAGGCATTTCTTCAAAAATTAAGGCTATTTTGGTTGAAAATTTTTTAGAAATGAGATTATCAATAATTTCTAAAGCATTGGCGGATTTTTCACTAATACCTGATAACAGACCTTCCCTGGCTTTTACGATTGTTCGCGTGTCATAAATAAATGATAAAATATTGAAAAGATTGTCTTTATAGGTCTGGAGTTCAATATCCAGTGCTCTTATTAAATCTTTCCAGTTAGAAGCTTCATTTTTTTGGTGAAGGTTGTAAATAGCAGAGTATAGCCAGACTATTTGTAAAAAATGATGGTCAAATTCCTTTTTAATCCGAATATCCATCTCGCTGGTTTTGAATTGCGTTCTTTTCAAAGCTGCGAGAGCCTCTTTTTTTATCTGGCTATTATTCATTTCCAGCAATTGGAATAATAATTTTTGAGCTTTTTCAGTTCTAATAGCTCCACAAATCCGGCATACTCTTACTGCGAGGTTGAGAGGTAGATTTTCCTTACGGCCTTTAATATTTTCAAAAAGAGCATCAACAGCTTCATCTCCGAATTTTATCAAACTTTCAGAAGCTTTTTCTTGAAATGTAGATTCAGAAATGAAGTAAATCAGATAGGGAATAAACTTTGGGTTTTTTATTTCGCCACTGGCTTCAATGGCGGCTATTTTTACCTGATTGTTTTCGTGGTTAAAAAAGCTGATGATGGGCTGGTAAAAATTCTTGATTTTTAAATCTTTCATGATTTGAGCGGCAATGATTTTGTCTTCATCTTCGGTGGAATTGATAAGCTCAAGTAGTTTTTGTCCGGCCAGGACTACAGCCTCCAGACCTCCTGATTTGAGAAGCCCGGTGATAGCCCCCAGACGTATATTTTTATTCTCATCATTGATAAGGTTCAGGATTTTTTCATGAGCAGATTCATCCAGCTCACAATATGTCTTTATTGCTTCTTTTTTGATAAGGTCAATCTGGTCCGAAAATATTAATTGTGATATAACCGGTGCCAATGATTTCAGTTTTAGTTCTCCGGCTTTTTTTACTGCATAAATCTGCACTTCATGATGATGACTGAGCAATAATTTTTTTATAATATCTTTATTCTGAGAAGGGTCGAGTTTAAGAATCAATTCAGCTGAATAAATAATTTCTTCAGGATTGTCAAAATCTAAGTCTCTGCTTATCTTAGAAACAAGAGCTTCATATTTATCAAAATTGTTTA
>CAYNBC010000128.1:0-6774 GCA_964395255.1 uncultured Sphingobacteriales bacterium
ATTCTGGGATATCAAAGTTATATGACAAGTGATAAAACCATCGAATTCCTGGATAATTATTTTTTTGATATCCTTCGTCTGGGTATTGTAAGAGAAGATTTATCCCAGGTCGAACCTGTATTTCGAGGTTCCGATATAGTTGGAATTCATCTGAAGTCATGCCGTGCTGCCGATGTTCCGGGCGTTCAAAACACCTCACCCAATGGCTTTACAGCAGAAGAAATGTGCAGATTGAGCCGTTATGCCGGCCTTTCTGATTTCACTTCATCGTTTTCCATCATCGGTTGGCCGGAAAAAGGACCGGATAATCCCGTGCTAGCACAGCTTATCGCTCAGATGATATGGTTCTTTGCTGATGGATACCGGTTCAGGGATATGGAAATTTTACACAGGTCGGAAAACAATTTTATCAAGTATATTACAACAAGCCATCATAACGAATATGAAATTGTTTTTTACAAAAGCAAAAAAACGCAGAGATGGTGGATGGAGATACCGCTGGAAAACGGTGAAGAAAAATTCAAAAGAAAGCAACTATTACCCTGCTCCTATAAAGATTACCAGGAAGCTCTGAAAGGTGAAATACCTGACCGGTGGTTCAGAGCTATCAAAAAGCTCTAACATAGCCGAAGTGAAAATAAATTTGCTAAAACCTATTTTTTTTTGAAATTCGCAAGCAGTTTTGTTATATCATTAACATGAAATGAACAGAATATAATGAAAACCACTGCTTTAACACAAAAGCATATCGAACTGGGCGCCAAAATGGTACCTTTTGCCGGATTTAATATGCCCGTTTACTACACTGGAATAAAAGAAGAACATAATACCGTCCGACAAAAATTGGGTGTATTCGATGTTAGCCACATGGGTGAATTCCGTGTTAGCGGAAATACGGCCTACGATTTACTCCAATATATTACAACCAACGATGTGGGTCGTCTTTATCCCGGTAAAGTTCAATATTCCTGTATGCCCAACGATAAAGGCGGCATCGTTGACGACCTCCTGGTTTATATGATGAATAAAGGCGAGTATTTGCTGGTCGTTAACGCTGCAAATATTGAAAAGGACTGGGATTGGATTAATTTTCAAAACAAAAGATTTAATGCCCAGCTTAGCAATGAATCGGATATAACTGCCCAGATAGCTATACAGGGACCTCTGGCTATACAGGCCATTGAAACTTTAACCACAATACCTCTTAACAAAATGGAATACTACACCCATAAAACTGGCAAATTTGCCGGTTTTGACAACATCCTTGTTTCTACTACAGGCTATACAGGTTCGGGAGGTGTTGAAGTCTATGCACCCAATGATTTTATGCCGCAGATATGGGATAAAGTTCTTGAAGTAGGTGAATATTTTGGAATTAAACCCATTGGCCTGGGTGCTCGTGATACTTTAAGACTCGAAGCTGGCTTTTGCCTCTACGGTAACGATATTGACGATACTACTTCACCCATTGAAGCAGGACTTGGCTGGATAACCAAATTCAATAAAGATTTTATCTTTAAAAGCTACCATCAGGAGTTGAAAGAAAAGGGTGTTCAGCGTAAACTGGTTGGTTTTGTCCTGCAGGATAAAGGTGTTCCGCGGCAACATATGAAAATCTGGAACGAAGAAAATGAAATTGGAGAAGTTACATCGGGCACCGTTTCTCCCTATACCGGCAAAGCCATTGGAATGGGCTATGTTCAAACTCCTTACAGTAAAATCGGAACAGAAATATTTATTGAATCAAGAAATAAAAAACTCAAAGCTATTGTAACCAAACCACCATTTTTTGATAAATAATTATTAACCTTAAAATTCCCGAATTATGATGCAGATTACAGAACTTGAAGTATGGAAGGCAGCCATAGATTTGGCAAAACACTGTTACAACCTTTCATTAAAATTTCCGGAAAAGGAAATTCTGGGGATTGGCTATATGCTTAGAAGAACAGCCGCCTCATTACCTGCCAATGTTGCAGCTGCTGCCAGCCGTAAACATGGAAAAGAATCACTAAGACATCTTTTCCGTGCCAGAGACATGATTTATGAGGTCGAATCTCATTTGCACCTTGCTCTTTCTCTGGAATTTATTTCTGAAGATGAATTGAACGAATCTCTCGAATTACTGAACACTTCCAAAAGATTGCTCTTTGGATTTATTAAATATTATAAAAGAGCAGGCTCTGGAAACAGAAAAAGAAGAAACAATAGAAAAAGAACGGAAGAAACATACAGCGAAGAAGATTACGGTAATTCGGACCTCGACAGCGAAGACTTCGAAGATATTGATTTAGACGAAATAGGTACCGAAGAAGAGGAAGAAGAAAAAGAAGTATAACATCATTCGCACAATTACCCTTTTTTCAGGGTAATTGTGTTTTTTTTCTATTTTGGTATTTCGTTACTTTTTTATTTGTTATAAATACAGAAAATCATTAATCAATTGACAAATGTCACACAATAAAAATGATATGAATTTCTACCTTTGCCTGATAATTAATTAACAAGATCATGAAAAAACTGTTAAATTTCTTATTCTCCACTCAGTTGATGGGTATATTGATGATTTCATTTGCTGTTTCAATCGCAGCTGCTACATTTATTGAAAATGATTTTGGAACCCAGAGTGCAAAAGCTGTAGTTTACAATGCCCGATGGTTTGAACTTATCTTGCTTTTACTGGCCATTAACTTGACAGGTTCTATCTTTACAAGGAAACTTTACCGGAAAGAAAAGCTGCCCGTATTTCTATTTCATTTTTCATTTCTTCTAATATTTATTGGAGCAGCCATTACAAGATACATTTCCTTTGAAGGCAACATGCATATCAGGGAAAACGAATCCTCCAATCGCATTATATCCGATCAGACATTTATTACCCTGACAGCCCGCTCTGGGGATGAAGAAATAAATTATAGCAAAGCCGTTTTGTTAAGCCCGGTTACCAAAGCCCGCTTCCATAAAAAATTACAGATTGACGGCAAAGAAGTTTCGGTAAAATTAATCAAATACATTCCCAAAGCAACCACACAACTTGTCCCTGCCAGCGACAACACAGGAAGTAATTATTTAAAAATAGTAGCATTTTCCGGTTCACAACGGGAAGATCTGACACTTAAAGAAGGAGAATTCCTTGCTTTAGACAGCCTTACCATTGGCTACAACACCGATTCGGACAGTTATGACCTCAATATCCAGGACAGCGGAGATAGTTTAATTGCTGTCTCGAAAAAAGAAGTTAACTATTTGAAAATGATGGGCAATCAACAGGGTGTTCTTCCCGTTGACTCCGTATTTAAAATAGAAACAAGGGTATTATATTCCATTCAGAATACACAATTTGTTATCAGTGAAAGATATCAAAATGCCAGGACTGAACTGGTTTCACTGGCGGCTCATAAAAATGCTCAATTTCCAGACGGTCTTATTTTCCAGGTCAGCTCCGGGGATGAAACAAAGGAAGTTCAGGTTATGGGTAGAAAAAACGAAGTCGGAACCCCCACCTCTGTCGATATCCATGGCATCAACTTATCCCTGGCCTACGGCAGTATTTATTACACCCTGCCATTTTCTTTAAAACTGGTTGATTTTCAACTTGAAAGATACCCGGGTTCCAATAGTCCTTCATCCTATGCCAGTGAAATTATTTTATCTGACCCTGAAAAAAATATTGAAATGCCTTACCGCATTTACATGAACCATGTTCTTAATCACAGAGGTTATCGATTTTTCCAATCTTCCTATGATAGAGATGAAAAGGGTACCATCCTTTCAGTTAATCATGATGCCTTAGGAACAACAGTAACCTACATCGGATATTTACTGATGTCACTCGGTATGATTTTAACCCTGATAAGCAAGCATAGCCGTTTTGTTTTCGTGCTTAAAAGAAGCAGTGAAGTAAGAAAGAAAAGATTGAATACGGCTATTATCACAGGTTTGATGGTTCTTGCTTTGCCTGCCTTTTCTTTTGCGATTGATATGGACAGCCTTACTCAGAAAGCTGTATCCAGAGAATTTGCTGAAAAATTTGGAAAATCTATTCTGGTTCAGGACCATAATGGCCGTATTAAACCATTGAACACACTGAGCTCAGAAGTATTGAGAAAAATCAGCCGTAAAACCAGCTTTTATGGATTAACACCCGACCAGGTACTTCTTGAAATGATGATTGACCCGGGTACATGGGATAAAGTTCCTATGATTAAAGTAACACATGAAGCACTGAAATCCCGTTTGAATGTTACAGGTAAATATGCTGCCTTTAATCAGATTGTGGATTTCACCAATCCCGATAATGTTTATAAAATCAATGATCTGGTGCAGCAAGCCTATGCTAAAGATGCCTCAAAAAGAAACAAATTCGATAAGGATGTAATGCAGGTAGACGAAAGGGTTAATATTATGTATATGATATTCACCCAGAATTTTCTCAACATTTTTCCTGTACCCAATCATCCCAACCAGAAATGGGTCAGTCTGAGTGATGCCAAAACCTTCTTTAAAGGTGATGATTCTATGTTTGTTCATACCATCCTGACAGGTCTTGTGCAGGAAATCAATAAAGCCAAAGTCAGCGGGGATTACTCAACAGCGGAGGAACTTCTTGATGGTCTGGTCAAATTTCAGAAAAAATATGGAAGTTCGTTAATGCCTTCCCAGACCAAAATCAATCTTGAAGTAAAATATAACAAGTGGAATATATTTAACAAGCTGGAAGCCTGGTACGGATTGATTGGTTTTATATTGCTTGTGCTTCAATTTATTACCATCCTTGCCCCCCGGCTAAAAGTAAAACCCATTGTAACGGTATTTTCGGTTGTTGTCGTAATATTGTTTATTGCGCACACAGCCGGACTTGGACTTCGGTGGTACATAGCCGGTCATGCCCCCTGGAGCAATGCTTACGAATCCATGGTCTTTATTGCATGGGCAACGATACTGGCAGGAATTATTTTTGCCCGCAGAGCTCCTATTACACTGACATCCACGGCCTTGCTCGCATCCCTTATTTTATCCGTAGCTCATCTGAACTGGCTTGACCCCGAAATCACCAACCTTGTACCAGTTTTGAAATCATACTGGTTGATTATTCATGTAGCCATTATTACTTCCAGTTACGGATTCCTGGCCCTTGGTGCTTTGCTTGGGTTTTTCAGCCTTATTATTATGATTCTTAAAAACAGAAAAAATAAAGACAGGCTTGACCTTACTATCCAGGAATTCACGCTCATTAATGAAACCACCCTGGAAGTGGGTTTGATTCTTTTAACCATCGGAACATTTCTGGGTGGTGTCTGGGCCAATGAAAGCTGGGGCCGTTATTGGGGATGGGACCCCAAAGAAACCTGGGCCTTAATTTCTGTGCTGGTTTACAGTTTTATCCTTCATATGCGATTGATCCCCGGACTAAAAGGCATTTTCGCCTTCAATTTTGCCTCAATTATTGGCTATTCGTCCATTCTGATGACTTATTTCGGTGTGAACTATTATCTTTCGGGGCTTCATTCCTATGCCAGCGGAGACCCTGTACCTGTCCCCTCTTTCGTATATTACACGCTAGCCGTGATTGCTGTTACATCCATCTGGGCATATCTCAATGAGCAAAGGCTCGAAAAGAAATCAGCCTCTTAAGAATAATTTTTTTATCTCCGATAAAAACCGGTTACCATGAGGTACCGGTTTTTTTTATTGCATTTTATAGACTTTGTAGTGGAATTTACGGGCAAAATACTTTCTGTTTAAATAAAGAACAAAATAATACACGGCAAGAATAATCAATGTATACAAGGCACTTAAAGATTCTTTAATTCCTGCATTTTGAAAAATCATCAATCCCAGAAGCAACAGAATGAGGGGAATAACATATGCCCAGAACACAGCTATCCATCCCTGGCTTTCCGACATTTTAACCCATACTTTTTCCCCTACCGAAAAGCTTTCATTCCGATGGTTTACTTCGATAAATTTGCTTTCTGTTTCAGCAAGATTACAGGCAGATTTTATCTGACAGGATGCACAGGCCGACTTAACTTCTATCCGGATGACGATTTTGTTGTCTGTGATTCGGGTGATTATTCCTTCATGGGTTATTGTGCTCATAAAAATTCACTTTGCCGGGTACAAAAATAAAAAAAGCCGGACTGAAGCCGGCTTGCTTGATTGGAACATCAATCAGGTATGGAGATTTGTTAAAGGGCTTGTGTGAATCTTAATGAAACACTGTTCCAATCAACAATATTCCAGAACGCCTGGACATATTCAGCCCTGCGGTTCTGATATTTTAAGTAATACGCATGTTCCCAGACATCCAGCCCTAATACAGGAATACCTTTGATTTCGGAAAGGTCCATCAAAGGGTTGTCCTGGTTAGGTGTTGAGCCTATTTCCAGATGATTGTTACTAACATACAGCCAGGCCCATCCCGAACCAAATCTGGTTAAAGCAGCTTGAGTAAATTTTTCTCGAAAATTCTCAAATGAACCAAATGAAGCATTGATTGCACTTAACAATTCACTCTGAGGTGTACCTCCACCCTGTGGGGACATAATTTCCCAGAAAAGTGAGTGATTGTAATGGCCTCCGAGATTATTGCGCACTGCTACGGGAAATGCTGAAACCCCGGAAAGTATTTCTTCTATGCTTTTTTCTTCCTTTAAGTCTGCCAGAGCGGCATTGGCATTGTTTACATATCCTCCATGGTGTTTCGTATGGTGAATTTCCATGGTTCTGGCATCTATATAAGGTTCCAGCGCATCATATGCATACTTGAGT
>CAYNBC010000129.1:0-6707 GCA_964395255.1 uncultured Sphingobacteriales bacterium
GTCACTGGAACCTGAATTTGTATTTCTCAATAAAAACAAACCTTCCCGAACAGGTTTTGTAGATTTTATAAAATATCTGTTTCGTGTTCGTTTTATTTTCTTAAACTGGATTGAAGACCTGCCAGACAAAAAAGCCGGTATCATTCAGTCATTGATATTTTTTATTCTCATTTTATTTTACAGGTTAATGGGGGGAAAAGTTGTCTGGACGGTTCATAATAAACTTTCGCATTATAAGCAAAGAATATGGTGGAAACAAAAAATATTCATGTTTTTATGCCGCCAGGCTGATTTTATACTTGTTCATGCACGAGAAGGAAAAGAATGGTTACAGCAATTTCATCCCGTAGGTCGCATTTTGCTTATTCACCATCCTGTTATTTCCAGACCTGCATTGCAGACTAACGATAAAAAATGGGACCTTTTTATCTGGGGAACTATTGCTCCTTATAAAGGTATTGACCGGTTCCTGGAATTTTTGAAGAAAAATGATATCCGCTTAAAAGTTAAAATAACAGGGAAAATCTTAAACCCTGAATATCGAATGAGAATTTTTGAGTATCAGGGTGATAATGTCAGTATTGAAGACCGCTATGCTTCTATAGAAGAGATACAATCACTGGCTGCCAGTTCAGAATTTGTTCTTTTTCCCTACCATAAAGAATCCATATTGAGTTCCGGAGCACTGACGGATACACTGGGTTTCAGGGTCAAAGTTATTGGACCTCATTCGGGTATTTTTGCCGAACTCGCTGAACAACATTTGCTTTTTACATTCAGGGACTACAAAGATATACCGAAGATTGTTGAAAATCATAGAAATGACAAAGTCCCTGAAGCTTTAATAAAGTACGTTGACGATAATTCCTGGGAAAATCTGGGTAAAAAAGTTAGCAAATGGCTCCTCAAGGAAGGGTAAAATATTACAATCTCTGGCTGGATGTTCATGATTATGCCAGTGCATTGAAAACGCTGGAATCATTTTATTTAGCAGAAGGTTGTAAAAAAGTATTTTTTATTAATGCTCATTGTTTCAATGTAGCTCAACGGAATAAGGATTATTATCGAGCCCTGCTTCATGCCGACCTTGTATTGAACGATGGCATTGGTATTGAAATAGGAGCACGACTGGCAGGCATCCGCCTGTTGACCAATATGAACGGGACAGATTTTACACCTGAAGTCATCAAACAAGCAGCACAATTGGGAAAAAAAATATTTTTACTGGGCAGTAAACCCGGAGTTACCCGGAAAACCATCAAAGTACTTGAACAAAAAGTACCCGGTGTGATAATTTGCGGTCATTATCATGGCTTTTTTAAAGAAGAAGAAAACGAAAAGCTCATTGATAAAATAAACCGTTCAGGAGCTGAGTTGCTGCTGGTGGGGATGGGAGTCCCCAGGCAGGAACTCTGGATAGAGAGTCATTACAAAAGCCTGACAACGGTAAAAATTGCCATGGCTGTGGGTGCTGCTTTTGATTTTATTTCAGGAACTATACCCAGAGCACCTTTATGGATGAGAAAAATAAAAATGGAATGGTTTTATCGCTTTCTGATAGAGCCGAAGAGAATGTTTGGCCGTTATATAACAGGGAATGTTAAATTCTTTATTAACCTGTTATTAAGCTCTAAAAAAGATATGAAATAATAACTTTAATCTTCCGAAAACTCCAGTAATTTCTGGCGGTAAGCATTGAAAATATTAGCCCGTGATACAAAACCCAGATATTTTCCATTTTCAACAACAGGTAAATTCCAGTTTCCTGATTTTCTGAACTTTTCCATGACTTCTTCCATGGTATTTTCTGTAGTAACTATTTCCGGAGGATGAATTAACAGGTCTTCAACTTTGACTTTTTGATATTGTTCTCTGTCAAACATAATGTGTCGAATATTATCGAGAGGAATCAGGCCTAAAAAGTTATTTTCTTCATCTACCACGGGGAAAATATTTCGAACAGATTTTTTGACGGCTTCCACCAGTTCTCCCAGGGTCTGATCAGGATGCATGACAATGAAATTGGTTTCAACAAGGCCTTTTACTTTCAACATGGCCAGTACAGTTTTGTCTTTATGGTGTGTAAGTAGCTCTCCCCGTTTGGCAAGTTGAATAGTGTAAACGGAATGAGGCTCAAAGCTTACAGTTGTTATGAAGGAAATAGCTGCTGTAATCATAAGTGGAAAGAAAAGATGATAACCTTCTGTAATTTCTGCAATAAGAAATATGGCCGTCAGAGGGGCATGGAGAACACCAGCGATAGCTCCTGCCATGCCTACAAGGGTAATATTTGTGTTATTTATATTTTCAAACCCCAGAATTTCAAGCAAAATAGAAAAAGCAAATCCTGCATTGGCGCCCATAAACAAAGTAGGTGCGAATATTCCACCGACTCCACCTGCTCCGAAAGTTACAGAAGTGGCAACGACTTTAAACAAAGCCAGTAAAGTGAAGAAAACGATGAGCCAGACAAGATTATCATGGTTAAATGAAATAATACCATGGTTGAACGCTTCGGTGTGGTTACCTGCAAGTAAATTATTAATGGTACTATAACCTTCTCCGTATAAGGGAGGAAAGAGAATAACAATCAACCCCAGAAAAATGCCACCCATCAGCAACCTGGTGGCAGGCTTTGTTAGCTTTTCAAAAAAATCATTGATTCGAACATAAACCCTTGTAAAATATACACTGAAAAGGCCACTGATTAAACCAAGAATGATGTAGTAAGGTATGTTTTTTAGCAAGTAGCCCTGTTTGATTTCCAGATGAAGCAAAACATCCGTTCCCAGAAAAAAGTAAGAAGTTAAAGCAGCACTGGACGAAGCCAGCAACAGAGGAATAAGTGATGCAAAAGTCAGGTCAAGCATGATGACTTCAATGGCAAAAACAATAGCAGCAATAGGAGATTTGAAAATAGCCGACATGGCTCCTGCTGCTGCACACCCAATCAGGAGGGTTCTGTATTTATAATTCAATCTAAAAAGCTGGGCAATATTGGAACCTATAGAAGCCCCTGTGGCCACCGTAGGACCTTCCAATCCTACAGAGCCTCCAAAACCCACCGTTAAAGCACTGGTTACCACGGAGGAGTACATGTTGTGCTTTTTCATTATTGAGTTTTGTTTTGAAATGGCATATAGGGTAGAAGGTATACCATGTCCAATTCGCTGCTTTACAATAAACCGGGCAAATAAAACAGCCAGTAAAATCCCTATTCCCGGGAATATGAAATAGTAATAACTATAAATGTCCTTGGGAAATATAGTGACAATAAAATGTTGAATGAAATGTACACTGTTTTTGATAACCACGGCACCAAGTCCACTGGTGATTCCGATAAATATGCTCAAAAGGGTAATAAATGATTTTTCTTTGATATACTTCTGCCTGAGGATGAGCAAGTAGCGTAAGAATAATGCAATTCTGTTTGCCAATGGATTTTCAGATTATGGTTCGGTGTGGCAAATTTGAGAAAAATTTTTATCAAGGAATAAAATTGCAAGATTTTTGTCTAATGCCTGTCTTTAAATTCGAGTTAAGATGAAAAAAGAACTGTTTACTTATTTATTTACTCTGACAATATTGTTTTTTTATTCTGTTTCTTCGGTTTGGTCGCAGGAATATAATCGTAATGCCATGCAATCAGGCGGGAAAGGCATTATCTATGGAAAAATTATTGATTCAAGAACTAAAAAGCCTGTTGAATATGCCAGTATTGCTGTTTTTAAAATGCATGATTCAACTCTTGTAACTGGTGCCATGGCCGATGGTAGCGGTTATTTTAAAATTGAAAATGTCCCTTTTGGCATGTATAAAGTGGTGGTGAAATTTGTGGGCTATGAGAGAAAAATCATCAACAGGGTAGCTGTTCGTCCGGGAAACATTACAGTTAATCTAGGTTCGATTGCCATTGACGAAACAGCTATCAATCTCAAAGAAGTGGAAATACAGGCAGAAAAGAAAGTTGTTGAATACAAAATTGACCGTAAAGTTGTTAATGTAAGCAAAGATATTGTAGCTGCCGGTGGCACAGCCGTAGAAGTTCTGGAAAACACACCTTCCATCGAAACCGATGTAAATGGTAATGTAACTTTAAGGGGAAGCAGTAGCTTTCAGCTGTTAATCGATGGTAAGCCTACCGTTATCGACCCCAATGAAATGCTGCATCAACTTCCGGCCGAAAGCATTGAAAAAATTGAAATCATTACAAATCCTTCTGCCAAGTACGACCCGGAAGGAGTAGGTGGGATTATTAATGTTGTCATGAAAAAAAATATTTCTTCGGGAATTGGAGGAATGCTGAGTATTTCCTATGGCTCATTTAATAATTACAATTCCAGCCTTTTATTAAATTCCCGTACCGGTAAATTCAATTTTTTTATCAATGCGCTGGCCAATAATAGAAATCATGTCGGAACCATGAATATGAATCGCAAAAGTTTCTTTAATGATACTACTTACTTTATGGATGTATTTTCTGATAATAACCGGGCGCATAAAGGCTACAATTTTAAAGCAGGTTTTGATTATGAAATTACTCCCATCACTACATTAACTGTCAGTGGAACATACGGTCAGAGAGCTTTTCATTTTAACATGTTTTCCAATTATTATGAATACACCAATCCGTCCACTCTTGATGAATATTATTACAGGGAAAATATAAATGAAAATGCTTCCAATTATTTTTCCGGGCAGGTCTATCTTTTACATCAATTTGACGGGATGGACCATAATATCAGTGCTTCTTTGTTTGTTACTGGTGATCATGGAAAAGATTTTGAAACTACAGATGAGTATGTTACCGATTCAGAATGGAACCGAATAGATGTTTCCCCTGTCAGGGAAAAGTCTGTTCAAAATGACGACCACATTGAGATGGAAGCTAAAGTAGATTATACAAAAGTTTTTACCGATAAAGGCAAGCTGGAATCGGGTCTGGAATTAAATCTGGATAACGGACAGGGAGATTTTAAATACCATCGCTTTGATACCAGCCAGCTTGAATGGGTTGAACTGGAAAAGTTATTTAACAGTACTGATTTTAAAAGAAATATTTATTCAGCCTATTCTACTTTTTCCACTCAGCTTGCAGGATTTGAATTTATGGCTGGTATAAGAGTAGAATTAACCGATCGCAATATTATTTCCCATGTTATGAACCAGGAATATCCCATAAATCGCTGGGATTACTTCCCGAGTTTTCATCTTTCACGAAAACTTTTTAAGCAACAGCAAATTCAGTTTTCTTATTCAAGACGGATACATCGTCCGCGTGAATGGTACCTTGACCCCTATCCTGATTATATTGACCCTGAAAATATTCGTATTGGGAATCCTGCTCTTGAACCCGAATATATCAATTCTTTTGAATTGAACTATCAAAAACGGATTAAATCTGCCTTTTTCTCTATTGAAGGCTATTACAGGGAAAAAGTTAATAAAATTGAAAGAATCAGACGACTTGATTCAAACAACATCATGTATCATACCTTTGATAATGTCGACAGGGATTTTGCTACCGGAGTCGAATTGATGTTGAATTATGATATTACAAAATGGTGGACATTGAATTTAAATGGTACTATTTTTAACTATAAAATTCAGGGCGAATTGCTGGAAACTGAAGTAAATCAAACCATGAATACATGGAGACTTAGAGCATCGAACACTTTTAAGTTAAAAGGGGATTTGCGTATACAGATGGATGCCAACTACCGTGCTCCCAGTGTAACCGCCCAGGGTAAGCGAGAAGCTATGTTATTTACAAATCTGGGTTTAAGAAAAGATTTCTTCAACCGGCAATTAAGCCTTGCTTTGCAGGTGAGGGATGTCTTGAATACAATGACTTTTGAATTTACCTCGGAAGGAACCAATTTCAGTACATACAATAAATGGGATTCAAAATCACCTGTTATCAATTTCTCATTAACTTATCGCATCAACAACTATATGCCCAAGCGTAGAATGAATGGGAATGGTGGTGAGGATTTTGAATCGGAAGAAACTATTTTCTGATTATCTTACCAGAAGCAGCTCATTCTGAAACTCCTGGTCATTTTTCAGGAAATAAAAATAAAAGTAGCCAGGTTTCCACTGTGTAGTATTTACATTAAATTCATAAATACCCGGAGAATCATAAAAATTCAGAAATGTTTTGATAATTTGACCTCTGGCATCAAATACTAAAATTTGAATATTGGAGGGTTCTGTAATTTCAAAGCGAAATGTCAATTTATCGGAAAAGGGGTTGGGGTATACACTTAAGCCTATTTTCATCTGATTGGAATCAACGGGTATTGAAGAGGAAGGATTGCCCCATTGATAGAGAACAACATTTTCCGTTCCGGCTTTGTCAGAGTGTATGGTAATGATTCCTTCACGCTGGAATGAAGTATTGTTGGCCTCGGCATGGGCTACAATTTGACTTGAGGATTTATCCGTTGTCAGGCTTATCCATGTAACATCCGAGCTGGCCTGCCAATCCTGTGCATTTGAAGAAACATTAAAATACACGGTACTGTCCTTACCGGATTTGATGACTTCACTTTCAGGTAAAACTTTCAGATAATATTGCCCTGATTTCCATTGGGGAAAATAAATTCGCCTGGCAAGCGAAGTATCAAGAATAAAAGGGTTGTAATTTCCCTGCAGGGTATAAATAACATCGTTTTTCCATGTTTCATTTTCATCCGGTGGGTCCA
>CAYNBC010000130.1:0-6706 GCA_964395255.1 uncultured Sphingobacteriales bacterium
TATAACGAACTACAAAACATCTTAAACCAGTGTAATAAAGCCGCTGAAGATTTTATGACTTTTCTTTCCGAATTGTTTAAGGAAAGTAAATAGGTATTAATTTTCCCTCAGAATATATTCATCATACTCAATTTCAAACCTGAGTTTATGCCTTGATTCTTCCAGCGCAAGAGCTTCGAACAGGGATTTGATTTCCGGCTCAGATACACGGGATGCCAGTAAGGTGTATAATTTAAATGCAGCTTTTTCTCTTTTCATGGCCAGAATCAAAGCATCTTCATAGGTCATTTTGTCTTCCGGCTTATCGGAAGGTACCGCATAATCGGCAATTTTCAAATCGGTAACTTTTTCACCGGGCAAAGTAATAACCCCCTCCAGCTTAATGGTCATCAGGCGTTGTTTGTGTTTGATTTCTTCACGGGCAAATTGCTCAAAGACCTCTTTCATATCTTTTGTGGAAGCTTTTTGGGCCAGCTCCATATAAAAATCAACGGCTCTTTGTTCGTTTTCAATAGCAAAATCAAGGATTTCATTTATATTTTTAAATCTTTTTTCCATGTTAATTGGATTTTAGTTTTTCGTTAAATTCTTCATCAAACAATTTAGTAAGAAAATCACAACCATAATCAAAAAATCTATGATATCTGTTTTCCCCGTTTGTAATTTGAAGCTTATGGGTTTCTGTGTTATCGGGTGAAGGCAATAAAGAATAAATTTCCTGCTGAATATCATGCAAGTTATTCAAACCATTGATTTTGAAACGGGATAATATATCCAGCAACTGACGGTAATTTACTTTTTCAACAGGAGAAGGCAACACTGCATCAAATTCCTGAATAAACTTTTGTGTGTTGGTAAAGCTTCCTCCTGATTCGAAGTGGAAAGAAGAAGGCAGGATTAAATCAGCCATCCGGGCAGTTTCAGTCATAAATGCATCCTGAACCATCAAAAATTCTGCATTCGACAACCATTCTTTCACCTCTTCCTTATGAAATGCACAACCTACAGGGTCTTCTCCAAAAATAAATATGTTTTTGAAAAATCCATTTTTTAAATAATCTATGTGGTCGTCAGGAATGAGTTCGGGAAGATTTACACCCCATACCTTTTTAACTTTTTTTCTAAAGTCAGCATTATCCACCATCTGCGTTCCCACACCGAACTTATTGTTGACTCCCATATCCAGCAAGCCATGGGCATTGTTTTTTTCTTTCAAAGAAATCAACCCGCTGGCGGTTTTGGAGATTTTACCCGTTAATATAGCCAGGTTCTGTAATTCAAAGGAAGTGTTGGAGCAAATCTCTTTTTCAGCAAAGATGATGATAGCATTGATTTGTTCATTGTATTCCCGTGCAAATGATTCCACATCGCTTTTGCTAACTCCTGCTTTTTCCAGTAGTTTTTCAAAATTTTCCGAAAGCAACCGTTGTTTGTATTCCTCAACAGCCACCATATGGCTTTTCAAGAAAAACGAATTTTCAAGCCCTTCAGACAAAATGTAATGGTTAACAGCTTTAAAGAAATAATAATAAGACTTAACCTTGCGGATACGGTCCACTTTGAATTTCATGGATGAATCATCCTTTTCGGTAATCAGTTCAACGGGGATTGAATTTTTGAACCGTGTATTCTGTACCATAAACCCTACTACCGCATTGTCAGCATTCAGTTCCGCACCGGCCAGATAAATTTTTGAAGCTTTCCGGATTTCTTCGAAAGGCGTATTGTATTCCGAATTGAAAACATAACCCCAGTCGCCATGTAAATAATAGAAACTATTTACATGATTGGTACCTACAGCATGACGAGCCAGTTTTTGAACGAGATACTGTTCTTCATTGGTTAAACGAGCTCCGGCATAAAATGCATTTTTATCTTTTTTTACGGCTTTAATACGCTGAACAATGATATCATAAGCTTCATCAAATGAAATTTCTTTAAACCCTTCCGCTGTTTTTTTCAAAGGCTTAGTAATACGGTCTTTACGGTTTATATACTGATATCCAAATTTGCCAAAGCGACAGATATTACCGTCATGATTGACCAATCCTTTTTCACCGGTAACTTTCATTACAAAACCACCCGTATGATGCAGATTCAATTCACAGCCAACCGAACAATAGTTACAGATGGTTTTTACTTTTGTAGTTTTTACCGGCCCGGGTTTAAAGTCGGTGTTTTCAGACAGAGCACCGGTAGGACAGGCAGAAAGGCACAAACCGCAACTGTCACATTCGGTATCTTTGAGGCTTTTGCCCAGTGCAGGTGCTACATAAGTATCAAATCCCCTGTTGACAAGTCCGAGCGCAGAGGCACCGTTAACCTCCTTGCATATTCTTATGCACCTTGCACATAAGATGCATTTGTTATTGTCAATTTCAATGTAGGGATGGGAAAAATCAATTCTATATTCATGAAAATTGCCCTGAAATCTGTTTTGTTCAACCTGATATTCATCACAGTATTGTTTTAACCGGCAATCGAAATAAGCCACACATCCGCATTCAAGGCACCTGGATGTTTCTTCCTGTACAACCTTTTCATTTTCATATCCCAGCTCTACTTCCTTGAAGTTAACTCTCTGGTCGGGTGGCAAAGTAGGCATTTCGTGCCTTGCTTTGCGAACAAAGCGACCTATATAATCTTCTTTGACCTGTGGCTTGAAATTATCTTTGCGAGAAATAAATTCTTTTTGAGGAGGTTTAACTTCTTCACCCATCAGATATTGATGGCAACTTCTGGCTGCAATGCGGGCTTGAGCAATGGCTTCAATGATAGTTGCGGGACCTGTTACTCCATCTCCGGCTGCAAATATACCTTTGACGCCTGTTTCAAGGGTTTCAGGCTTACAGTCAATATTTCCCCAGCGATTAACTTCAAGCTTGCCTTCTCCATTCAAATGTTTATTGATATCTTCCAGAAAGTTAACATCTGTTTTTTGACCAATGGCAGCCAGGACATAATCGGCTTCAATATCAAACTCCGAACCTTCAATGGGTATGGGTCTTCTGCGTCCTGAAGCATCGGGCTCACCAAGTTTCATTTTTAAGCAGGTGATGGATTTTACTCTTCCGTTTTCATCCTTGTTAATTCTTTTGGGGTTGGTTAAAAACATGTATTTTACGCCTTCAAGTTTGGATTCATGTATTTCTATAGGATTGGCAGGCATTTCTTTCTCGGTTCTACGATAAACAACCGTTACATCAGTGCTTCCACAACGGATAGCAGTCCTGCAGCAATCCATGGCTGTATTACCACCACCAACTACCACTACTTTCTTACCGCTAAAATCATAATGCTGCCCGGTTATTTCCATGTTGCGCAAAAATTCAATGCCTGAAAAAACATTTTCAGCATCATCACCTTCGCAGCCAACCAGTGTTCCCTTTTGTGAACCTATGGTCAGGATAACAGCATCATATTCTTCCTTGAGTTCCTGATAAGAAAGGTTGTCTCCTAACTTTTTACCACAATAAATATTGACTCCCAGTTCGGTGATGGTTTGAATTTCTTTATCCAGCACATCATTGGGGAGGCGATATTCAGGTATACCATACCTCAGCCATCCTCCCGGTTTGGGGGCAGCTTCAAAAATATCGCACTGGTGTCCTTTTTGTTGTAAAAAATAAGCAGCTGACAAACCGCCCGGACCAGCTCCAATGATAGCTACTTTCTTACCTGTTGATGGTGCTACCTGAGGTTTATAATGGTCTTCAGCAATCAATAAATCCTGATCAGCTGCGTACCTTTTCAGGTAATCAATACCGACTGCAGCACCTTCATCAAGAAGGTTCCTGCGGCAGGCAACTTCACAGGGACGAACACATACGCGTCCACAGATTGCCGGAAGTGGATTCACTTCTTTTATCAACCCAACAGCTTCCTTGTAAAGACCTTTTTCAATCAGCGAAATATAACCCTGTACATCAACACCAGCGGGACAACGCTGTTTGCAGGGAGCCAAACAATCTGCATAATGATTTGACATTATCAAATCCAGAGCCGTTTTTCGTGCTTTTACAACCCTTTCCGTTGATGTCCAGATTTCCATACCTTCGGAAACAGGTGTTGAACAGGAGGGTTGTAATGTCCTCATCCCTTTTACTTCAACAACACATACAAAACAGGATGAATAGGGCTCCAGCCTTTCGTCATGGCATAAGGTAGGAATTTCAATACCTTCCCTTTTACACAATTGAAGAATGGATTCTCCCTTCAAAGCCATGACGGTTTTACCGTTCAGAATTACATTAATTTTATCCTTCATTTTCTCTCCTTCTATCATTTACGAAATTTCAATTGCTTCAAACTTGCATTTACTATAACACACACCACAATGTGTGCAGATATCCTGATTTATATAATGCGGCTGTTTCTTTTCACCAGAAATAGCATTGACAGGACAATTTTTAGCGCAAACCATACATCCTGTGCATTTATCTTCAATAACCACATAGGTCAACAACTCCTTACAAACCCTGGCAGGACATTTTTTATCAAAAATATGGGCTTCATATTCATTTCTGAAATATTTAATGGTAGTAAGAACAGGATTTGGAGCTGTTTGACCCAGGCCGCACAGCGAAGCATCTTTAATTTGTGAAGCAAGCTCTTCAAGCATTTCAATATCACCTTCACGCCCTTCTCCTTTTGTAATACGGTCCAGAATTTCGAGCATACGGTTGGTTCCTATCCGACAGAAAGTACATTTACCACAAGATTCTTTGCGTGTAAAGTCCAGGAAAAATTTAGCCACATCGACCATGCAGGTGGATTCGTCCATCACGACCATACCACCGGAACCCATAATAGCACCTGTAGCATTGACCGAATCATAATCCACCTGTGTATTACCCAGATAAGCAGGAATACATCCACCGGAAGGACCTCCCAGCTGAACAGCTTTGAAGGCTTTGTCGTCCTGGATACCGCCCCCCAGCTTAAAAATAATATCATTAATGGTAATTCCCATAGGTACTTCCACCAATCCCCCTCTTTTGATTTTACCCGCCAGAGCAAAAACTTTGGTACCTTTGCTCTTTTCTGTGCCATAAGCAGCAAATGCTTCCGGGCCATGGTAAATTATCCAGGGGACATTGGCCCAGGTTTCTACATTATTGATGTTTGTTGGCTTTTTCCATAATCCTTGCTGAGCAGGGAATGGCGGTCTTTTTCTTGGCATACCTCTTTCACCTTCAACCGATGCCATGAGTGCAGTTTCTTCACCACATACAAAAGCACCGGCTCCTTCTTTGATATAAATATCAAAGTCAAATCCCTCAATACCCATGATATTTTTACCCAGATAGCCTTTTGAGCGTGCCTGTTCAATGGCAATTCTCAATCTTTTAAGAGCCAGAGGATACTCCGCCCGGCAATAGATAACACCCCGGGAAGCGCCAATAGCATAAGCACCAATGGTCATACCTTCAAGGACAGAGTGTGGGTCACCTTCGAGAACCGAGCGGTCCATAAAAGCACCCGGGTCACCTTCATCAGCATTACAAATAATATATTTTATGTCGGATTGCGCATCTGCAGCAAATTTCCATTTTAATCCTGTGGGAAAGCCTCCTCCTCCGCGGCCTCGTAATCCCGAATCCATTACCATCTTTATAATGGCTTCAGGAGCCAGATTTTCCTTTTTTATTTTTTCAAGGGCCTTATATCCTCCGCGCTGCTCGTAATCTTCAATCGATTCGGGATCTATATAACCACAATTTCTCAAGCATATTTTTACCTGATTTTCATAATAATCTTTATCTTCTGTTTCAAATAAATCGGTTTTTACAATATAATCCCGAACCACTTCATGGTTTACAACATGTTTGTTTAATATTTCAATGGCGCGGTCTTCATTGACATGACCATAAAGATATGAACCGGTTTCATCTATAATTTCAACCAGCGGTTCTTTATAACACATGCCAATACAACTGGTTTTTTTAAGCTGAAAATTCAAATTCTCAGCCTCTTTTACCGCTTGAATCTTATCGTAAACTTTTTTGGCTCCGGCAGCTATTCCGCAACTACCCAGGCCCACAATTACCTGAACATCATTTGCCATGATTGTTAATTTTTCTCTGATAATCTGATTTCCTTAATAATTTTTACAGCTTTTTTATCATCCAGTTTTCCATATGTTTCTTCTCCGATCATCATGACCGGTGCCAGTGAACAGCAACCCAGACATGCTACCGATTCCAGCGTAAACAATCTGTCTTCAGTAGTTTCTCCATCCTTGACCTTCAAAGCTTCTGCCAGGGCTTCACTGATTTTATTGGCACCCTGAACATGACAGGCTGTTCCATGACAAACTTTAATAATATGCTTACCAACAGGCTTTAATCGAAACTGTGCATAAAAAGTAGCCACTCCATATAAGTCACTGGTCTTTAATCCGGTTTTTTCTGCTATTCTGTAAAATGCTGCTTCGGGTATATAACCATATAATTCCTGGGTTTTTTGAAGTATAGGAATTAAACTTCCTTTGCTTTCTTTGTATTTTTCAAGAATGGCTTCCAGAGCAGTTAAATCTAACTCATCTTCTTTACGGTCTGTTTGCCGTTCAGGAATAATTCTTTCTACTCTCATTTTGTTTTTCATTCATTTTCTATACTAAAAAAAGAAAAAATATGCCGGTAAATTTATTTAAAAAAATTCCGAATTCTCCAAATACAAACATCTATAAAACAATATTATAAAT
>CAYNBC010000131.1:0-6034 GCA_964395255.1 uncultured Sphingobacteriales bacterium
ATAAGAAATAATCCCAGGGTAAAAATCAGGCCGTAATAAAAATATTTGTAAGCTGCAAGATCAAATTCAGAGGGATTATATTTATAACGAAAAAGATTGGACTTCATATGAGTATTTCCTTTAATATGCGCTGGAAATGTTCAAAATATCACCATTTCTTGAAACCAGATATCTTTTTAAGGGCCATGTAGCAGGCCCCTGCAGTACCTGCCCTTCCATGTCGAATCTGGAATCGCAGCAATCACCGTCTTTCAATCCGCAACGCAACATAATTCCGGATGAATCGACATAAATGACCGAACAAGGGTTCTGGGGTTGATAAGTGCAGGTTCTTTCAAGAGCTATAAATTCATCATTTAAATTATGATAAATAATAATGCCATGATAACCTTCATTATTTATCAATACATACCCGCCCGGATGGTTTAAATCAGCATATTGAGGCAAATTTAAATTCAAATCAAAGTTGACATATACATTGGGAATTCCTTCATATGGGTCTTGATTGTTGCAATGTGAAAATAAAATTGAAATCAAGGCAAGCAAAGGTATATTTTTGAGGGTAATTGCAACGAGCTTCATGATGGAGATTTTTTCAAAAATAAGAATGTTTTTAAAAACAAATGAAAATACACTTTATTTCTATAGGTGGCGCAGTGATGCATAATCTGGCAATAGCCCTTCATAAAAAAGGGTGGAAGGTGACAGGTTCGGATGACGAAATCTTTGAACCGGCAAAATCCCGGCTTAAAAAATATAATTTATTACCCGAACATTCAGGTTGGGACAGCTCTAAAATCACACCTGAACTTGATATGGTTGTGCTTGGGATGCATGCCCGGATGGATAATCCGGAACTGAAAAAAGCTCTTGAACTTAATCTTGAAATAAAATCCTTTCCACAATTAATTTATGAAACTGCTAAAGATAAAATCAGGATAGGTATTGCCGGAAGTCATGGTAAAACTACCATAACAGCTATGATAATGCATGTCCTGAAAAAAATAGAATTTGATTTTGATTACCTGGTAGGCTCTGTAGTTGAAGGTTTTGAAGATAGCGTCAGGATTACGGAAAATGCCAGAGTTATGGTTATCGAAGCAGACGAATACCTTAGTTCAGTTCTTGATAAAAGGCCAAAATTTCTCTGGTACAAACCTCAGATTGCCCTGATTAATGGAATCGCCTGGGACCATGTTAATGTTTTTCCTTCTTTTGAAATTTATAAAAACCAATTCCGGGAGTTTATTTCCTCTCTTCCGGAGAAGGCTTTCCTTGCCTATAATAAAACCGACAGAGAAGTTAAAGCCCTGGTTAATGAATTTCCTGATATACAAAAAAAGGGATACCATTATCCCGATTATTTTGTGAAGGACAATACAATATATCTGAATTATCTGAACAGGGAACTTAGGTTATCATTCCAGGGAATACACAATTTGTTGAATATGGAAGGCGCAAGGACTGTGCTTTCTCAGCTAAACATTACTCCGGAAGTGTTTTATACAGCCATGCAGGACTTCCATGGTGCGGGGAAACGGCTTGAATTGCTCTACAAGAGTGATAATCTGATAGTTTTCAGGGATTTTGCACATGCACCATCTAAATTAAAAGCCACAGTAGAAAGCATTAAAAAGCAGTATCCTGAATATTCAATTGTTGCTGTTTTTGAATTGCATACATATAGCAGCTTAAACCCGGATTTTTTGCCACAATACAGGGGTACTCTTGATGAAGCAGATACCCCGGTAGTTTTTATTGACCGTCATGCAGTAGAGTTGAAAAAGATGAAAATGCCGGAGGAGAATCAGGTGAAAGAGGCCTTTGGGAGCAAACGCATTAAAGTATTTTATGATTCAGATAGTTTATTTGAATTTTTAATTCAACCCATGAAAAAACCTATGGCTATGCTCTTAATGAGCAGTGGTAAATTCGGTCAGCTGGATATTTCAGCATTGATTGAATCTATCCGTAAAAGCCAATCTTAATAGAGGAGGGCAGGGTCACCTTTGCCTTCCCTGATGATAGTTATTTCATCACCAGTACAATCCACTACTGTTGAAACTTCTGTGCCTCCGGGTCCACCATCAATAATTAAATCCACTTGATTTTTGAACATCTCATAAATGATGGCAGGGTCGGTAGGATATTCCAGTATGGGGTCGTCCGGGTCTTTGATACTGGCAGTAACAATGGGATTTCCATATTCTTCTACAATATCCCGTACAAGTACACAATCCGGAACCCGAATACCCACTGTTTTTTTGTTGGAGTTAAAAATTTTGGGAACTCGTGAATTGGCTTTTAAAATGAATGTATAGGGGCCAGGCAAAACCCTTCTCATTGCCCTGTAAACCGACTTATCAAAAGGTACTGTAAAATCGGAAATATTGGAAAGATTGGAACACATAAGGGAAAGATTGGCTTTTTCCGGTTTTTTACCAATAATGCGGCAAAGTTTTTCAATGGCTTTCATGTTAAACATGTCGCAGCCAATGGCGTAAACAGTATCTGTAGGATAAATAATAACTTCTCCACGAGCCAATGATTCAAGAATAATTTTCAAATGCCGTGGAGAAGGGTTATCAGTATAAACTTTTAAAAACATAATTATTTATTTGAATCAAGAAACGGGATTTGCCTTAACCAAGTACTTGTTTTACAAGTGATGCTGCTTCCTCAAGATGAATGGCGGAAAAAACTTTTAATCCGCTTTCATCTATCAATCTTTTACCTTCTTCTGCATTGGTCCCCTGGAGTCTGACAATAACGGGAATATTGAAATCAGGTATGTTTTTATATGCGTCAACAATACCCTGTGCAACACGGTCACAACGAACAATGCCTCCAAAAATATTAACCAAAATGGCTTTTACATTGGGGTCTTCTGTGATAATCCGAAAGCCGGCTTCAACAGTTTTAGCGCTGGCAGTTCCCCCTACATCGAGAAAATTGGCAGGACTACCTCCCGATAATTTAATCATGTCCATGGTGGCCATGGCAAGTCCGGCACCATTGACCATACATCCAACATTACCATCGAGTTTTATGTAGTTCAGATGGTTGTTGTTGGCTTTGACTTCCAGTGGGTCTTCCTCATTCAAATCTCTAAGAGCGCTGTATTCGGGATGTCTGAATAGAGCGTTGTCATCAAGGTTTACTTTACAATCGGCTGCAAAAATTTTCCCATCGGAAGCTTTTAATACAGGGTTGATTTCGAAAAGAGAAGCATCTGTATGAATATATGCATTGTACAAGGATGTGGCGAACTTCACCATTTCTTTGAATGAGGTTCCGCTCAGACCCAGGTTAAAAGCGATTCTGCGAGCCTGAAATCCGAGGATTCCCGTGGCTGGTTCAATTTCTTCCTTGAAAATAAGGTGAGGGGTTTTTTCGGCTACTTCTTCTATATCCATCCCTCCGGCTGGAGAATACATGATAATATTTTTACCGCTCTGACGATTCAGTAAAACACTCATATAAAATTCTTTGACAGGTTCGGGCCCGGGATAATATATTCCCTGCTCAATCAATACTTTACGAACCAGCTTTCCTTCCGGACCTGTCTGGTGGGTAACAAGTGTCATTCCAAGTATCTGACTTGCATATTCTTCCACTTCTGTCAGTGATTTAGCTATCTTAACACCACCACCTTTTCCTCTACCACCGGCATGAATCTGAGCTTTAACAGCCCATGTGTCGGTACCAGTTACTCTTTGCACTTCCCGTGCAGCATCTTTTGCCTGGTCAGCATTGGTAATTACGATTCCAAAAGGAACCTGAACACCCCATTTCTTTAAAATTTCCTTTCCCTGAAACTCATGAATATTCATAATCTGTATCTGTTTTATTTGATCTTTAAAAAGTACAAATTTAGAAGATAATTATTAATATTGATTTTTCTCATATTTTCCTGGAAGATAAAGATTTGAAATAAACAGCTGCAGAACAATGGCATGGAGGCTTACTGCAAATGGCACAATAATAATTTTTTTTCACACTTTCCTCCGACCAATATCCGTCAATGGTTTTATAAAGCACAAATCCATCTTTCTCAACCCAATTTTTTAAAGAATTTGAACTATTTAACCATAGTACAGTGATGATGATATCAAGGTTGTTATTATATAACCATTGATTGCTGCGTTTAAAAAGTTGTTTACCAATACCTTTATTTCTAAATTTTGGACAAACATAGGTCTGGTGCCTATAACCTGTTTTTACTTCTTCATTTAATAATGCAATCCAGTAATTAAGCTGATAAGGCTCAATGGTTTGCCTTAGTTGAGCCAGGTGATAACATCCCACTGTGCTAAATCCAATTATTTGATGCTGATATAAAGCAACAAAGCATTTTTTGTTCGGTATCGAAAGAAAAGAATAGAAATAAGTTTCATCATGGTAACCTTGACCAAAACCTTCATTACTCAAATTTACCAGAGATGCTATGTGCTTCTCTTCTAAACCGGTAAAAACAAAATCCATAATAATATGCCTTAAAAATGGGAGCGAATGGCCACTATAGGGTCAAGGCGGCTGGCTTGAATGGCAGGAACAATGCCCGCCAGAACACCGATGGTGGTAGAAAGGAGAATACCGATAGCTGTATTTTTCAGGGTTAAAACCAGATGGATATTGTCCTGGGATAAATTAACACCTGCGATAATTAAGCTAACCAGGAAAATACCAATGAGACCGCCAATAACACATAGAATAATGCTTTCACCTAAAAATTGACCAAGAATAAAAGAGCGTGTGGCGCCCAATGCTTTTTGTATGCCAATTAAAAAAGTACGTTCTTTAACGGATACAAACATGATATTAACAGTGCCAAAACCACCCACAAGAAGAGAAAAAGCAGCAATTATCCATCCGGCTATATTCAGGCTTTTGAAAATTTCATCGAGTTTGTTGTTGATAAAACTGGCCCGGTTCAGAGCAAAATTATCCTCAACATAAGGACTAAGCTTACGAATGGAGCGCATCACGCCTCTGATTTCATCTTCCAGTGCTTCCATGCTGACATTACTTTTACCTTTGACTTTAATAGCTGCATCAAGGTGGCGCAATCTGGCTCCAAACAAATATCTGCCAAAATGTAAAGGAATGTATATGCTTCTGTCCAGGTTGTTTACATTTACTGATGAGCTTCCTTCTTGTTCCAGTACACCAGTAACGAGGAGTTTTTTGTTTTTATAAAAAATATATTTTCCCAGTGGGTCTTCATCACCAAATAGTTCTTGAGCTACATCACTGGCAATGATTGCCCGGGGCGCACCACCTATAAATTCAGCCCTGCTGAAATACCTGCCTTTTTTGAATTTAAAATTGAACACCTGGTAATAGTCTTCGCTGATAAATTGCACATATGTATTTTTCATTTTTTGATTTTGGTAAATGATAGTGGGGCCATATTCGGCAAAAACCATGGCAATGGCATCAGCGTTTTTTAACCGTTTTTTCAGTTGTTTCATTTCGTAATAGTTCACATTGGGACGGTTGATAAACTTCCACCACGGATAATCATTTTCAAACAACCATGGCCATTTCTGGACATAAATAATATCACCCCCGAGCTGGGAAAGAGAGCTTTTGATACTGAATTTGAGCGAATCCACAAAGGTGAGCAAGGCAGTTATAGTAAAAATGCCCATGATGATGGCCAGTGTCGATAACAGGGTTCTTAACGGGTTGTTTTTCAGGCCGGTAATAGCAAAACCCAGGCTTTCCTTTAACATATTTACTATTTGCAGTCGGGCAAACATGGCATTTTGTGCTACTGTGTGCAAAGATAATTATTTGCCTGCGTTTCTTTAAATAACCGGACTTGAATGGATTTTTATAAAATGGACTCAGGGGACAAAGCCACGCAATAAGTTTTCATTTTGTTGCTTTTGGGCAATGAGTTTACATGGGCATTCAGAATATTTAAATGATAAACTAATTTTATGATTTTACGCTATTAACGACAAGGGTCTGAAAAATAAGTTTATTTCATTAAATTTTTATATTTAATCTTCAATCGCTTGATGTT
>CAYNBC010000131.1:6044-6648 GCA_964395255.1 uncultured Sphingobacteriales bacterium
CCAAATTAAATGTTTATATATGGCAAAACTGGGTCAATTTGCTTTTTATCTACCGGAGGAATTGATTGCTGAATATCCGGCCATTTACAGGGATGAGAGTCGTTTAATGATTGTCCACAAAAAAGATGGAAGTATTGAGCATAAAAAGTTTAAGGATATTGTGGAATATTTTGATGAGGGGGATTGTGTTGTGGTAAATAACAGTAAAGTTTTTCCCGCCCGTTTAATGGGTATCAAAGAAAAAACAGGAGCTGTAATAGAAGTCTTTCTTTTGAGGGAACTGAACGAAGAAAATTTATTATGGGATGTAGTTGTTGACCCTGCCCGGAAAGTGCGTATTGGTAATAAATTGATATTTGGTGAGGAAGAAGGTGAAATGCTTGTTGCTGAAGTCATTGATAATACTACCAGTAAAGGACGTACCATCCGGTTTTATTTTGACGGTTCTCATGACGACTTTCAAAAGCTTTTGCATAAACTGGGTAAAACACCTCTTCCCAAATACATAAAAAGAGACCCTTTGCCTGAAGATGAAGAAAACTATCAGACCATTTTTGCCAGACATAAAGGTTCTATTGCTGCTCCTTCAGCCGGTATTCATTTC
>CAYNBC010000132.1:0-6616 GCA_964395255.1 uncultured Sphingobacteriales bacterium
ACTAGAACAATCATATCCAAAAGAATTATATGATGTAATCATTATTGCCGATTCTTTTCAGGAACAGACATTGAAAAAATTACGGGAATTACCTGTAATAGTTATTGAAGTAAAATTTGAAAACAGCACTAAAGCCAAAGCATTAAATAAAGCCCTTGAAGTACTTCCTGAAGAATATGATTGGGCACTGGTGCTGGATGCTGACAATGTGATGGAGTATGATTTTCTTAAAAAATTGAGTCAGAATTTTGACGAAAAACAGTTCATTGCATTACAAACACATCGGACAGCAAAAAATACCAACACCCCACTAGCCCATCTGGATGCTATCAGCGAAGAAATCAATAATTCCCTGTTTCGCAAAGGTCATAGAGTATTAGGATTTTCAGCGGCTTTAATTGGTTCAGGAATGTTGTTTCCTTATCGCTTTTTCAAAAATATCATGAAAAATATTAAAGCTGTAGGAGGTTTTGATAAAGAACTTGAGTTAAACCTTTTAAAAGAGGGTTATAAAATTGATTATCTGGATGATGCTTATGTTCTGGACGAAAAAGTAGCCGAACATGCTAATTTTTCCAACCAGCGCAGAAGATGGCTCGCTGCCCAGTTTTATTATTTTAAAAAGTTTTTCCCGGATGCAGTGAGGTCTCTGTTCCACCATGGTCAAACCGATTATTTTGACAAAGCCTGGCAAATGATCTTGCCTCCCAGGGCATTGTTAATTGGCTTTATGCCCCTGCTCTGTTTAAGTTTTGGGTTACTGAATCCTTTGTTCGGGCTTCAAACACTGACCTTTTTCTGGTTGGCCGGTCTTCTGGCATTTTTACTTTCACTATTCTTAGCTATTCCTAAAAAATTCTACAACAAAAATACTCTTTATGCATTACTTGAACTACCAAAAAGTATCTGGTTGATGTTTAGCAATTTATTTAAACTAAAAGGCAGCAATAAGAAATTTATTCACACAACACATGGAGGTATTTGATTATGAGAATTGCCATCGAAGGACAAAGATTATTCAGGAAACGCAAGCATGGTATGGATATGGTTGCTCTTGAGCTCATCCGCAACCTTCAAAAAATTGACCATGAAAATGAATACTTTATTTTCATAAAACCTGACGAAGACAGGTGCCTTCAATCGACTGATAATTTTCACATTGTAGAATTGGACGGAGGAATGTATCCGGTCTGGGAACAATATTATTTACCCCGGGCTGTCAAAAAATACGATTGCGACATTCTTCACTGCACTTCCAATACAGCTCCGGTAAACCCAGGTGCAAAACTTGTTGTTACCCTTCACGATATCATTTATATGGAGAAAAACCCCCTGTTGGCAAAAGGCTTTACTCCCTACCAACGCTTTGGCAACTTGTATAGACGCTGGGATGTTCCCAGAATACTGAAAAAGGCTGAAAAAATCATTACTGTATCCCATTTTGAAAAACAGCGTATTGCTTCTTTTTTTGGCCTGGACGACCATAAACTTATTGCCGTTCATAATGGTGTCAGCAATCATTTCAGGCCCATTAAAGATCAAGATGAACTTGAAAGAATCAAAAATAAATATAAGCTCCCCGAACGATTTGTCTTCTTTTTAGGAAATACAGACCCCAAGAAAAACACAGAGGGAGTTATAAAGGCTTTTGCCCTGTATGTTCAGAAAAGTGGTGATAACCTCTATCTGGTTATGCCTGATTATGATAATCGTGCTTTAGACGACATTTTACAAAAAACTCAGTCCCAGTTTATTAAAGACAAAATTCATTTAACCGGTTATATTGATAACAAGGAATTGCCAGGTATTATTAGCCAGGCACAGCTATTTCTTTATCCTTCTTTGCGTGAAAGTTTTGGTATTCCCATTCTGGAAGCTCAAAGGAGCGGATGTCCTCTAATAACATCCAATACCTCTTCCATGCCTGAAGTTGCAGGTGACGGTGCACTTTTCGTCAATCCTTATCTACCTGAAGATATTGCCAGCAAAATGGAACAGATATTAACCAATCCCGGATTAAGAAAAGACTTGATTGAACGGGGGCTGAAAAATTCAAAGCGTTTTTCCTGGGAAAATATGGCCACACAAGTTCTTAAAATTTATCTTGAATTAAACTCTACAAAGAATTGAAAATGATTACCGGAAGAGATATCGTAATAACAGGTTTACAAGCATGGGATATTGAAATTGGCTCCAATTGTAAAAATATTGCGCTTGAATTTAGCAAACATAATCGTGTTTTGTATGTGAATGCGCCCATGACCCGGACGGTCAGAATAAGGGAACGCCATGACCCCAGAATTCAAAAAAGGGAGAGAATATTAAAAGGAAAAGAACCTGCCCTTGTTCAACTCAAGGAAAATCTATGGAATTTGAACCCTCCGGTTGTTATAGAATCTATTAACCAATTAGGTATCAATTTTTTATTTGACTGGCTTAATAAAATCAATAACCAGCGAATAGCCCGTGAAATTAAAAAAGCCATGGACAGTCTGGGTTTTAAAAACCATATCCACTTTTGTGACAGTGATATGTTTCGTTCTTTTTACCTGAAAGAACTTCTTCATCCTGATTTATATGTTTATTATACACGGGATAATCTGGTAAGCATGCCTTACTGGAAAAAACAGGGTGTACGTATTGAAGCCCTTCACATGGCCAAAGCCGACCTGGTAGTGGCCAATTCAACATATCTTGCTCAACTGGCATCCCGCTTCAATCCTAACAGTCATTATGTCGGGCAAGGATGCGATACATCAGCTTTCGATATCAGTAAAGTCAAGAATATTCCGGAAGACATTAAAGGCATTCCTAAACCCATCATAGGGTACATTGGCGCTCTTACAACAGCACGTCTCGACATCCAGATACTTGAAATAATTGCCAGTTATAACAAAGATTGGTCATTGGTGCTTGTTGGTCCGGAAGATAATGAATTCAAAAGTTCGGAATTGCATCGTTATGATAATGTTTATTTTCTGGGCAATAAGGATGGATCGGTACTTCCATCCTACCTTGCAGCCTTTGATGTAGCCATCAATCCTCAGAAAATAACTCCCTTAACCATTGGTAATTATCCCCGGAAAATTGACGAATATCTGGCCATGGGTAAAGCAGTTGTAGCTACCCGGACCGAAGCCATGTCTATTTTTGAAGATTATTGTTTCCTTGCCGATAAAGCAGATGATTATCCTGCACTCATTGAGAAAGCACTGCAAAGCAATGAACCCGAAATAATCCAGAAAAGGATTGACTACGCCAAGAGTCATACATGGGAAAACAATGTCAAAGAAATTTATAAATACATGGAATTAACCCTTAAAAATAAGACTCATGCAAACTGAAGTATTAAAATATCCCAATTTTTTAATCATTGGGGCTGGAAAATCAGGCACAACATCACTTTATAATTATCTTAAACAGCACCCTGAAGTTTATATGTCACCAGTTAAAGAGCCTGATTTCTTTGCTGTTATGGGACAAAAACCGGTGAGTAAAGAAGATGACCCTTATGAATTTTACAACTATCCGTGGGCCGTTTATACACTGGAAGAATATAAAAAACTGTTTGAGGGTGTTACCCATGAAAAAGCCGTTGGAGAATCCTCAACCATGTATTTATATAAACCGAATACGCATCTTCGCATAAAGCAATATGTCCCTCATGCAAAGATGATAGCTATTTTCAGGAATCCTGCAGAAAGGTTATGGAGCCGGTGGCTTCATCTTGCCCGAGAAGACCGCCTGCCCACACCGAATTTTGAAGATGTCTTCGACAAGGGAACCATCTGGTGGAAAAGAGACGACCTGGTACAGGAAGGTTTTTATTATACGCATCTTAAGAAATATTTCGACATATTTCCTCGCGAGCAATTTAAAATTATCCTTTACGATGAATTGCGAAAAAATCAGGAGCAGATTATCAAAGAATTGTATGAATTTCTGGAAATTGACCCTGACTTCAAACCAAGGACAGATGTACAATACAATGTAAGTGGTTTTGTCAAAAACAAATGGAAAGATAAAATTATTGGACAACAGAGTATCATTCGTAAAGCCATTGAATCGTTGTCTCCCGGTCTGGTTGACAAAATGAGAAACTCTGTAACCATGCAGAAGTGGGTTACTTCCATGCGTGCAAAAAATCTGGTTCGTCCCAAATTAGACCCGGAAATAAAAAATCGCCTGATTAATGAAATTTATAAAGATGAAATTCTTAAGCTTCAGGATTTAATACAAAAAGATTTAACTCATTGGTTGCACAATTAAATTTTTTTCGGAATGATTACGCTAAAAGTACTCTTCTGGATTTTCCTCTTCATTGTCTTTTATACCTACATTGGATATGGAATGTTACTATTTCTTCTGGTCAGAATCAAACGATGGTTGAAAGGAAGACCCAGACCTCAGCCTCTCCCACCCGATGATGAGCTGCCTGAAGTTACTCTACTGGTTGCCGCTTATAATGAATTGGATTATGTGGATGCTAAAATAAAAAATACATGGAGTCTTGACTATCCCCGTGAGAAGCTTAAACAAATCTGGATTACTGATGGTTCGGATGACGGCACACCAGAAAAAGTAAAAGAATACGAAGGGGTTGAAGTTCTCCACATCCCTGAAAGAGGCGGCAAAATAGCAGCTATGAACAGAGGGATGAAATATGTGAAAACCCCTATCGTAGTGTTTTCGGATGCCAATACCATGTTGGGTAAAGATTCCATCAAAGAAATTGTGCGATTGTTTATGGACCCTAAAGTGGGTTGTGTATCCGGAGAAAAAAGAATTTTTGAAAAAGAAAAAGATGCTGCAGCAGGAGCAGGTGAAGGTTTATACTGGAAATATGAATCCACGCTTAAAAAATGGGATGCTGAGCTGTATAGTGTAGTGGGTGCTGCCGGTGAATTATTCGCCATCAGAACGGAATTATGGCAGGAAGTGGAAAAAGATACCCTGCTCGATGATTTTATTATTTCCCTGCGTATTGCTCAACAGGGTTATACAGTTCAGTATAACCCCAGAGCCTATGCCATAGAAACAGCATCGGCCAATGTGAAAGAAGAGTTAAAAAGAAAAATTCGAATTGCTGCCGGAGGAATCCAGTCCATTATCCGGTTGAAATCCCTTTTGAATATCTTTAAATATGGCGTATTGAGTTTTCAATATATTTCCCACAGGGTTTTACGATGGTCGTTAACCCCCCTCCTGCTGCCTTTCTTATTGATTTTTAATATCATCATTGTGTTCAATGAAGGGTTTTCATTTTCTCATCTGTTTTCATGGCTTTTAATGGCTCAGATTTTATTTTATATAGCTGCACTGGTAGGTTGGTTTCTGGAAAACCGGCAGATAAAAATAAAGCTGTTGTTTGTGCCTTATTACTTTTTTATCATGAATTATGCAGTTTATGCCGGTATGATCAGGTATTTAAAAAAGAAACAATCTGTTAACTGGGAAAGAGCCAAAAGAGGCCGTTAATAAAAAGGATACTCCTCCAGGAAAAATTTCGAAATGATGCCTCCAAAAATCAATATTAAGCCCAAAATAAATCCGGCAACGATAAAGTTTACAAACGCTTTGCCCCATGAAAATTCCTGAACGCGACTCAAAGCTATTATCAGCCGCTCAATGGTAATCAGTATTAAAATAACAAAAGATAGATTAAATATCAGGAAAAGATATACGAGAAAGCTGGTTTTCTCAAGAGTGTATAATTCTTCGTAAAACATATCTTTCCCGTAAATCAGCAACATTATGAGGTAAATGAGAATGATAGGGAAAAGCGATACGAGGCTTACCCCCAGAGCAGTTTTAACCCCATGATACTGCGAAATACCATTCATTATTCTACCAATGACAAACAACAAAGCAGTGAAAATATTATAGATAATAAAACCCAGCGTGGGTCCCAGAAAAAGTATAAGAAAAAGGATTGAAATAAGATTATATTGTCTGCCCCAGTGCATGGAAATGGCCAGGTTGAAGGCTACAGGAAATCCGGCAATCATAAACAGTCGGTTGATAAATTTCCGACTATAATTATCATTCAAATGATCCACAGACTCCTCGAAAGAAAATAACATTTTTTTAATTCCGGGTAATTGCATGCAATGTTTTTGTTTTCAAAAATAAGAAATGAGCGATATCTTTCAGGTTTGTTTATTCACTTTAAATATTTTGTAAATTGAAAACAAAATGAAGGGTACAAATGATAGATAAGGTCGTAATCGAGGAGAAATTAAAACAAATACATTCGTACTGGGAGCCGGTAATTATTGGCAGGTTAAACCATCAGCTGGTAAAGCTTGTTAAATGTAAAGGTGAATTTATCTGGCACCACCATGAAAATGAGGATGAAATGTTCTGGGTACTTGACGGTCATTTGAAAATTTTAACGCCCGGAAAGGAAATTGATCTGGCGCCTGGGGAATTTGCCATTATTCCAAAGAAAACCGAACATAAACCGGTGGCTTTACCCGAAGCATCCGTCTTGCTTTTTGAACCTGCCTCTACGCTGAATACGGGAAATATCAATAATGAGCTAACGCGCGAAAATCTTGAAGAAATTTAATACGTTAAAGATGGCTCATTTAAACTTAGTCCATACATTTATTAT
>CAYNBC010000133.1:0-6616 GCA_964395255.1 uncultured Sphingobacteriales bacterium
TCTTCTTCGCTGTAACAATAAATGGTTTCAGATTTATTTCTGACCCTGAAAAGTGGGGTTTCCAGAATGTAAACATGACCCTGTTTGACCAAATCAGGAAAAAACTGGATAAAAAAGGTTAATAACAGCAATCGGATATGCATACCATCCACGTCTGCATCAGTGGCGATAACAATTCTGTTGTAACGGAGGTTTTCGAGGCCGTCTTCTATGTCTAGAGCGTGCTGAAGCAGATTAAATTCCTCGTTTTCATAAACCACATTTTTTTTCATCCCATAGGAGTTGAGTGGCTTTCCCCGCAGGCTGAAAACTGCCTGGGTTTCAATGTCACGGGACTTGGTAATGGAGCCGGATGCAGAATCTCCTTCGGTGATGAACAATGTGGTTTCAAAGCGTCTTTCGTTATTAAGGTCGGTAAAATGTATTTTGCAATCACGGAGTTTTTTATTGTGTAGATTGGCTTTGCGAGCCCTTTCGCTGGCCAGTTTTTTAATTCCGTTTATGGCTTTTCGTTCTTTCTCCGATTGAATAATGCGCTTTAAGAGTTCGTCAGCTGTTGAGGGATTTTTGTGGAGATAATCATCCAGTGATTTTTTCAAAAAATCGGTCATATAGGATTTTATAGACTGCCCATTGGGCTCCATGTGTTGTGAGCCCAGCTTTGTTTTTGTCTGGGACTCAAAAGTGGGTTCTACAATTTTGATGCTCACAGCGGCAATGATAGAACTTCTGATGTCGGAAGGGTCATAATTTTTCTTATAAAATTCCCGGATTGTTTTTACATAAGCTTCGCGGAATGCGGCAAGATGAGTGCCCCCTTGAGGTGTATACTGGCCGTTGACAAAAGTGTAGTATTCTTCGCCATAATGATTGTTGTGTGTCAGCGCAACTTCTATATCTTCACCTTTCAAATGAATGATAGGGTAAACAAGGTCGTCTTCATTGATTTTGCTTCTGAGAAGGTCCAACAAACCTTTGGATGAATAAAATTTTTTTCCGTTGAAAAATATAGAAAGCCCGGAATTCAGGTAAGCGTAATTCCAGAGCATTTTTTCAATGTATTCTGTTATAAAGCGGTAGTTGTCAAAAATCGCATTGTCAGGTACAAATGAAACCTCTGTACCATCGGGTTCATCTGTAGGTTGTTCAGGATATTCTTCTATAAGATTTCCCTGCTGGTAAAGAGCAGATTTCTGTTTGTGGTCACGAACCGATTTGATAAAAAACTCCTCCGAAAGAGCATTGACAGCTTTGAGACCTACCCCGTTAAGTCCAACGGATTTTTTAAATGCATGTGAGTCATATTTTCCACCCGTATTAATCTGGGAAGCACATTCAAGCACTTTACCCAGAGGAATGCCCCTGCCGTAATCACGAACGGTAAGTTTATTGTTTTCAAGCTGTATTTCAATCTTTTTCCCAAATCCCATGACATATTCGTCTATGCTGTTGTCAATCACTTCTTTAAGAAGCATGTAGATTCCATCATCCCGGCTAGTACCATTGCCCAGTTTTCCAATATACATACCGGGGCGGGTTCGGATGTGTTCTTTCCAGTCTAAAGTTTTGATGGATTCTTCTGTGTACAGGGATTTTGTCATGGTTATTCTTCAATCGTTTAAAACCCTGCAAAGATAAAGATTATAAGGCAAAGGGCAGGGATGAGTAAGAACAGAAAAGAATGCCTTTGTGGATAAAGCCTTTATTAAAGAAGATTGCAACTAACTTTGTTCTTCATTCGTCTGACTGTTAACTGGCATGTATATTGTCATAAAGGTCAGGATTTTGAAATGTTATAAAATTTGGGTTATGAAATCAGCAGCAATTGTATTGGGAATTATTTTTCTGGCAACGACAATGGTTTACTCTCAGGAAAATTTTACCACCATTAAGTTTCATGAAACCATTCATGATTTTGGTAAGATTCATGAAGAAAATGGGCCTGTAACGACCACATTTACATTTGTCAATACAGGAAAAGTACCTTTTAAAATTTCAAAGGTAAAATCTTCCTGTGGCTGCACAACGCCAACCTATTCAAAGGAGCCGGTAAAACCCGGAAAAAAGGGATTTATTACTGCCATGTACAACCCTGCTAATGTAAATGGTCCTTTCGAAAAGTATATTACTGTTTCCGGTAATATTAAAACTCCGGTCAACCTGATTATTAAAGGTACTGTAATTCCCAAACCGACAACCATTCTTGACAAGTATCCCTATGTGCTGGGCAATCTAAGGTTTGAGCGGAAACAAATATTGTTCGGGGATGCCTATGATAAATCCATTGACTCTCTGTATTTCCCGGTATACAATCCGTCCGATAAAGTGATTACGCTAAAAAGAATCAAAGCTCCGGTATACCTGGGCACGATGGATTTGCCTATGAAAATAAAACCCAGAGAAGAAAAAAAGATATTGCTTCTTTACAATTGCCAGATGAAGAAGGATTATGGCTATTTGTTTGACGATATTGTTCTGGAAACAGATGATGAGCTTGTTCCGGAGAAAAAGTTTATTGCTGTTATAAACATTATTCAGGATTTTAAAAACATGACCCCTGAAGAACTTGAAAATACAGCCCGCATTGAATTTGACCGTTTAAGTCATGATTTTGGCACTGTTAAAGAAGGAAAAGTACTGGAAACCACCTTCTGGTTGAGAAATACAGGTAAAACACGCCTGACAATCTATGATATCGAAACCACATGCGGATGTACCGCTACTACACTGGGATTAAGAAAACTGGAACCCGGTGAATCTACACAATTAAAAGTGGTATTTCATACCAAAGGTAGACAGGGACAGCAAACCAAAGTAATAAAAATCAAAACTAACGATCCTTATAACCAGACAGTGGTATTAACCATTACTGCTTTTGTTGTGAACTGAAATAGAGCGATTGATAAAATTCCGTGCTCTTCATGTAGTCCTTTACTTTTTTGATATCATTTTCATGACCGAATAAATATTCGGGAGCAACCTTGACCGGGATACCGGAAATTTTTGTATAATAAACATTCAGCGTATCTCCATGCGCTGCAGGTATTTTTTCGAGAAAAATATCATTCAACGATTGATTTAATATCTCCTTTACATAAGACGGTCTGTATAATTGAGAAAATAATTTCTTTAAGGTGTTGACTATATCGCTGTAATAAGGCACAGGAAAAGCAGCGGGCTCAAGAGCATAAGGCAATAGTGAGAAAAGGGCTGAGTCAGGTTTGTTAATAGCCATGTAAAAATCAGCATATTTTAAAGCCAAATTCATATCTGTTTCCAGGTCGTTTGTACCGCAACCGTACCAGAATCTGTAATAACGGGATGCCTGCTCAAGAGAATTTCTTGCCAGAGAGATATCTTTTGTTTTCAAAGCTATTTCAAACATCTGTAGCCAGGCTTTGTGCTGTAGTTCCAGCAACGGGCTCTGAATAAGAAAAGGGGCACATTCAGGATGGAGGTTCTGACAATCCAGCGTATATAAAGTGTCTCCTTCACCATAATTATTCCGGTTTATCAACTGTGTTAAATAATAAATACTCTGGTTGTACTTTTTCTTTTTGAAATAGAGTTTGCCCAGTTCGAGTTCGATTTCCTCTTCGAGAAAAAAATCAGGATAGTTTGTATGTATTCTGGTTAACTTTTTTATGGCTTTTGAAGTTCTATCCTTACAAAGCCAATGGGTGGCATCTGAGATGGTCTGACAGTCTGGAGTTTGCCCCAGAAGAGAAATTGTTAACCAACTAAAAATAAATGCAATAAAATATGTTTTCATAAACTGTTGTTTAGGTAAAAGACAACAGGAAAAGTAACCTTATTCAAATTAATAAAGGACATACAATTTTTGTTAGTTCACTGCTTATCATGGCTGTTGCGCCCCAGAGGATATGATTTCCCGGTAAGAGGTAATAAGGTGTATCAGCAACTTTTCCAATGGAAAGCTTTATTTTTTTTATCCCACGATTTTCCGGTTTGCACAGATGTACAAGAGGAACTTCTATAACCTGTTGGATTTCAGACTCCTGTAAATAAAAGCGGGGTGTAAGTGGATAATAAGCTACAAATGGATACACCAAAAAACCGGAAGGTTGAATATACAGAGAAGTCAGGGAGCCTATCAAGAAAACATGTTCTTTTTTTATACCGATTTCTTCCTCGACCTCCCTTATGGCTGTCATTTCCAGGTCTTTATCGCCAGGCTCATAACTTCCACCGGGAAATCCAATCTGTCCTGAATGAACACCTTCATATAATTGCCTCAGCACATAAACTGTATGCCATAATTGATTTTTAAAATAGATTAAAATCAAAACAGCACTTTTTCTGGGATTAAAAGATTGAATTTCTTCCTTGGAAAAACGATAGGGAATTCTGGGAGCCATTTCGAGCTGAGCCTCGCTACCGGGCAAAGGTTTTTTTAGTTGTTGTTGAATATGAGATATGAAATCAGGTAACTCCAAAACTGTTTTTTTTAACTTTATCAATGTTTTTTAAAATGCCTTCATAACCGGCTCTCATTAAAGCGCTTCCACGAAAATGCTCCAGAAATTCAGCCCGGGTTAAGTTTTCCCAATCATGCCCGGAAGCTTTCTTAATAAAAGGACGAATTTGAAAATCTGAAACATGTGTAAAAATAGCTTTACGGTTAAACGGACAGACATCCTGACAGATATCGCAACCGAATATCCAGTTTTTATTGGCCGGATGGAAATCATCTTTATTTTTGTCTTCAATGGTGTGATAAGAAATGCATTCTGAAGCATTTATCATATAAGGTCTGGAAGGGTTGAGTGCATGGGTGGGACAGGCATTTAAACAAGCCTGGCAGCGCTGACATCCGGATTTTTCAAAAGGTTTATCATATTGAAGTTCAAGCGGTGTGATGATTTCACCAATGAAAACCCATGACCCAAAACGAGGATGAATCAAGAGAGTATTTTTCCCAATCCAGCCCAAACCGGCTTTTTGAGCCCAGACACGCTCCAGCACAGGTGCGGAATCGACAAAACATCGACCGGAAATGCCTGTATGCTCATGCAATTTTTGATTTAATTCTTTCAGCATTTTTTTAACCACTTTGTGGTAATCCCTTCCGTAGGCATATTTGGATACCTGAAAACGACAGGAAGGATTCTGGTGTTGGAAAGGAAAGTAATTCAAAAGGCAGACGATCACAGAACGGGCATTTTCCACAAGTAGAGATGGATTGACTCTTTTTTCAAGATGATTTTCCAGATATTTCATCTTACCATGAAAACCATTCTTTAGCCACTGAAGGAGAAATGTTTTTTCTTTTTCGAGGGGTTCGATTCGGGCAATTCCACAGTCATCAAATCCTGTTTTCATTGCCCATTCTTTGACAAGCTGGCTGAGTTCGGAGGTGCTTATTGTCATGGATTTTATTCTAAATCAAATAAAGAGGTATGATGTCCGGGAGGTTTAATTCCAAGGTGCTGGTATGTTTTTAAAGTTACTTCTCTTCCGCGTGGTGTTCTTTTGATATAACCCTCTTTGATAAGGTAGGGTTCATATACTTCTTCCAGTGTGTCGGCTTCTTCACTAACAGCAGTAGCTATATTGTTGATACCCACAGGACCGCCATTGAATTTTTCGATAATGGTAGTCAAAATTTTATGGTCCATATCATCCAGGCCATGTTCATCTACATGGAGTGAATTTAAGCCGTAGTGCGTTATGCTCAAATCCACTTTACCATTGCCTTTAACCTGAGCAAAATCTCTCACTCTTCTTAGTAAAGCATTGGCAATACGGGGCGTACCCCGGCTTCTACGTGCAATTTCATAAGCTGCATCGTCATCAATTTCTACTTTCAGGATTTTAGCGCTGCGTTTTACAATCAAAGTAAGTTCGTCTGCTTGATAATATTCCAGACGAGAGGTAATTCCAAATCTTGCTCTGAGAGGAGATGTCAGCAAGCCAGACCTGGTAGTGGCACCTACCAGCGTAAAAGGATTTAATTTGATTTCGATACTGCGAGCATTAGCGCCCTGATCAAGTATAATATCTATCTTAAAGTCTTCCATGGCTGAATAAAGATATTCTTCAACCAGAGGATTTAGACGATGGATTTCATCTATAAATAAAAAATCGCCATGCTCAAGGTTGGTTAATAATCCTGCCAGGTTAGCCGGTTTGTCAAGCACAGGACCTGATGTCGTTTTGATATTTTTCCCCATTTCATGGGCAAGAATATAAGCAAGAGTTGTTTTTCCCAAACCCGGAGGTCCGTGAAAAAGAACATGGTCCAGAGCTTCACCACGTTCTTTTGCAGCCTTTACAAAAACTTTAATGTTTTCCAGTAGTTGTTTTTGTCCTACAAATTCATCAAATCTGGATGGCCGAAGTTCTTTTTCCCATTCTTTTTCCTGTAACTGAAGTTCTTCTATGGTTCTTTTCTTATGGTTATGCTCTGTCACGAGTTTTTAAAATTTAAAATCAAACAAAAATACAAAGCCTTTGTGAAAATCCATTGCTGACATTCTTATATGATTTTTCTCAAAAACTGTTGAAAATTAATGCATTAATAATCAGCCGGGTAATAAAAATTTTACATTATACAACATTGATTATCAATTCCAAAAAATGGAAAACTATAAAT
>CAYNBC010000134.1:0-2062 GCA_964395255.1 uncultured Sphingobacteriales bacterium
GTACATAAATGTATAATTTTTTATGAAAATTCTGGTGAGTGACCTGGATGGAACTTTAATTCATGAAAATCAATATATTGAATCCTCTTTACTGCAAAGATTAAAAAAGTTTAAAGCTACAGGGAATAAAATTATCATAGCTACCGGGCGTTCGCTCTATTCAGCAAAAAAAATCATTGACAGTCATTTCCCGGTTGATTATATGATTACTGCTTCAGGTGCCGGGATTTACAGTTGGAACCCATTTCGTTTACTTAAAAAATATTCACTTTCAGAGGGGCAAATAAAAAAAGCTGTGAATGTGTTAAAACAGCTGGGCCTGGATTTTACTATTCAAAGAGCTGTACCTGAGAATCATCGCTATTTCTATCATGCACAACGCAATTTGAATGACTTTGTTCGTAGAAACGAGTTGTATAATGGCTACGCCAGTCCTTTAACCTCAGCGATGGAAGATATCAAAGAAGCCTGTCAACTCATTGCTTTTGCTGAGGAAAAGGATGGCGAACAGCTTTATCATTGGATAAAAAATCAATTACCAGCTTTAAAAATAATCCGTTCCACTTCTCCGCTGGACCATAAAACCGTCTGGATTGAAATTTACCCACCCGAAGTATCCAAAAAAGCCGGCATAGAATTTATCCTCAAAAAAGAGAATTTGAGCCGGGAACACATATTTGTAATTGGCAATGATTATAATGATGAGGAAATGTTGTCAGCATTCCCTCAGGCATGGGTAGTTGCTAATGCTCCGGATAGTTTGCAGAGCCGTTATCAGGTTTTAAAAAACAAAGCAGGTAAAGGAGTGGAAGAACTTCTGGAGATGCTGATGAATTAGCTTTGTTGTTCCAGTAAAATATTCAGTACTTCAATGGCTGCCCGGGCAATGTTGGTACCCGGCCCGAAGATGGCTGTAACACCTGCTTTATAAAGAAAATCATAATCCTGGTGGGGAATCACACCTCCCACAATGACAAGTATATCTTCTCTTCCCAGTTTTTTCAATTCTTCAATCATTTCGGGGACAAGGGTTTTATGTCCGGCTGCGAGACTGGAAACACCCAGAATATGAACATCGTTTTCAACGGCCTGGCGTGCAGCTTCAGCAGGCGTCTGAAAGAGAGGCCCTATATCCACATCAAAACCCAGATCGGCAAAGCTGGTTGCAATTACTTTAGCCCCTCTGTCATGACCGTCCTGTCCCAGTTTGGCAACCATGATACGAGGCCTTCGGCCTTCAAGCTCGGCAAAGCGGTCGGCCATTTTTCTTGCCTGTTCAAAATAACGGTCTTTTTCCATAGCACTCGAATATACACCGGAAATAGATTTTATTGGAGGTTGATACCGGCCAAAAACTTTTTCACATGCCAGAGAAATTTCACCCAGAGTGGCACCCACACGACCTGCTTCGATGGCCAGTTCGAGAAGATTTCCTTTGCCAGTTTTGCAGGCTTCCGTAATAGCATTGAGTTTCTCCTCAACCAGAGAAGAATTTCTTGTTTTTTTTAGTTCATTCAAGCGTTTTATCTGGTTTTCCCTGACGGAAGTATTGTCCACTTCTAAAATATCAACCGGAATTTCTTTATCCGGGAAAAAGCGGTTTACACCCACGATGATTTCCTTACCTGAGTCAATATGAGCTTGCTTACGGGCAGCAGCTTCTTCAATTCTCATTTTGGGGATACCCGTTTCAATGGCTCTGGCCATTCCCCCCAGCTCTTCAATTTCGGTTATATGCTTCCATGCTTTTCCAGCAAGTTCATGGGTCAGGTATTCTACATAATAGGAGCCTGCCCAGGGGTCTATCTGACGGCATATTTCTGTTTCTTCCTGAATATAAATCTGGGTATTGCGGGCAATTCGGGCTGAAAAATCAGTAGGAAGTGCAATCGCCTCATCCAGGGCATTGGTATGAAGGGATTGTGTGTGTCCCAAAGCAGCTCCCATAGCTTCAATACATGTCCGGGCAACATTGTTGAAAGGGTCTTGTTCGGTTAAACTCCAGCCCGAAGTCTGGCAATGGGTTCGAAGTGCCATGGATTTTGGATTCTTAGGATTGAAC
>CAYNBC010000134.1:2072-6583 GCA_964395255.1 uncultured Sphingobacteriales bacterium
ATTGAACTGCTTAACAATTTTTGCCCAGAGCAAGCGGGCTGCTCTCAATTTGGCAATTTCCATAAAATGATTCATGCCAATTCCCCAGAAAAAAGAAATGCGTGGAGCAAAATCATCAATGTTCATTCCAGCTTTAATTCCGGTTCGCAGGTATTCAAGACCATCAGCCAGGGTATAGCCCAGTTCCAGGTCGCAGGTAGCACCTGCTTCCTGCATATGATAACCCGAAATGCTGATGGAATTGAAGCGGGGCATATTCCGGGAGGTGTATTCAAAAATATCGGCAATGATTCTCATGGATGGTTCGGGAGGATAGATGTAAGTATTGCGAACCATAAATTCTTTTAAAATATCGTTTTGAATAGTTCCGCTAAGTTGGTGGGGTTTAACACCCTGTTCTTCTGCAGCCAGGATGTAAAATGCCATGATGGGCAACACGGCTCCATTCATGGTCATGGATACCGACATTTTATCAAGTGGAATCTGGTCAAACAAAATTCTCATGTCCCAGAGCGAATCAATAGCAACACCTGCTTTACCCACATCACCTTTGACCCTTTCATGGTCGGAATCATAACCCCGGTGTGTGGCCAGGTCAAAGGCCACAGACAAACCCATCTGTCCGGCAGCAAGATTTCTACGATAAAATGCATTGGATTCTTCGGCAGTTGAAAAACCTGCATATTGGCGTATGGTCCATGGTCGTGTTACATACATGGTTGAATAGGGACCTCTTAAAAAAGGAGGAATGCCTGCCGCATAATTTAAATGCTTTAACTGCTGAATGTCTTCCTGATAATAAATTCTTTTTACCGGAATCATTTCAGGAGGTTGCCACATTTCATCAGTTACATGTGCGTTTGATGATTCTTTATGGATGTTCAAATGCAAATTTTTTAATCCGGGTCTCATCTTTTAAAGTTTTAAACGGTTCTGAAAATCAGTTAACACCTGGTACATATCCGATTTTGAATGGATAAAATCCTGTATATTCAACAACTTTAATGATTCCTGGGGAGGGCCAGCCACAACAGCGATACAATGAGGCAAGTTTTTCTTTATTTCTGGTAAAATGGTTTTGATAAAATCCTCATATTCTTCATCAGAACTGCAAAATACGATAATATCAGGTTGTTTTTGAAGAATAGCCTGCAGGGCTTTATCAGGAATTTTAAAATTTTCATTTTCAATCACATCGAAACCTGCAACACCCATAAAATTCAAAGCAAAAATTTGTCTGGCTGTTGCGGTAGCAGGCTTACCAAAAGGTACCAGCATCACCAGAGGTGGCTTTTTTTGTTTTTCGCTGGCTTTCTCTGTTTTCAGGCGAAGCAGCTCAAAATCCAGCGCTTTTCTTTGAGGCTGAATAGCCAGACCATCCGGTAAAGGATAATTTTCCAGTTCTTTTATTTTTTCGTGAGCCACCTCTTGCCTGATTTTTTCCTGAATTAACGGAAAGCTATTGGTTCCCAGAACTTTGATTTTGCCTTTTCTGACCTTATCCCTCTTGCTTTCAAACGATTGCCTGATGTCTTCCGTTAGCTTTCCATTGTTGAAATAAGCAATGATACCACCTTCTTTTTCAATTTCTTTAAGGTATTCAAAACACCTGTCAGCGAGCGCATAGGTATAATTTTCAATAAAATAGGAACCAGCGGCAGGGTCCAATATTTCATTAAAGTGGGATTCGTATTTTAACAACAAATGAAGGTTATGGGCAATGCGTTTTGAAAAAGAATCAGCCTGTTGAAAACAAACATCAAATGGAAGAATTTCCAGGGCATCAGTACCTCCTATTACGCTGGCCATGGCTTCCGTAGTATTGCGTAATAGATTGGTATGCCGGTCATAAATACTTTTGTTATAAGTAGAAGAAATGGAATAAATGTAGGCCGGAAGCCGGGAAGGAGAGTTACAACCCAGCTCCTTTAAAATGGAAGCCCAGAGCAAACGAAATACTCTCAATTTGGCTATCTCACCAAAATAGTTGCTTCCGGTTGCTAATCGAAACCTTAATCTGGGAGCTATTTCATCAAGGCTGAAACCTGCATCCGTAAGTATATCCAGGTATTCAATGGCCATTGCCAGAGAAACTGAGATTTCATGAACAAGGTTGCCCCCTGCATTATAAATTAAATCACCGCAAATATCAAAAGACCGGATGTCCTGCCCTGTTTGATAAATTTTATCAAAATGTTGAAGGACCTCATTTTTAAAATTCTCCTGGCTTTCAATTTTCTGGCCTTTACTCAAATAGGGCAGAAATACATCCTTCATGATTCCTCCCCCGCTGCATAGTTTTTTTAAAAACTTTCCGGAGCTCTCTGAGGACCATATTTTTCTTGTTTCAGAACTATCTAAAACCAGATAAAAATGTGCCCGGGAGAGGAGTTTATCCGGTATCAAATTGATTAAATCATCCATTGAGTATGCATCGGTCAGGTTCAGATTGAAAGTATTAATTTCCCTGTTGAACCAATAATCAAAATCTGCGGTTTCAAAGTTTTCCTGGCCAGGATGAACAGTCATACATGCTTCCCATTCGTTTTTGGTTTTATCTGCAGGAATTAGATATGCCAGAGGATAAAAGCGGGAATTTTCCTGGAGTTTTTTCAAATCTTCCTGGCTGTAAAAAGGGGGATGAATAATACCTTCATCTGTGGTCCAGTAAAGTTTTGAAGGGTCTTTTCCTTTTAAATCTTCCCGTATTTTTTCCCACCATTCTTCCGGACTTACCGGTGGAAATTCAGTGAATATTTTTTCAAAATCTTCCATTTCAGATTATTTTTGATGTGAAATCATTCACAATTTTAGTTATTGCCCATTCTTTCGGGCTATCAAATCTAATATTTTGAGTAATGGTAAAAAGGGTTTTCGGAAAAAATATAAACCTAAAATTAATCAGAGAATAGCATCATTTAAAAAAGCAATCAGTGGATACATATTTTTATATATACGGAGAACCAGGTCAAAGTATGAACCATTCAGAAGCTGTTCGTTTTTTAAAGGATAGCCACAAACAAAGCTTTTCAGTTTAAGATATTCCAGTACAGGTGACTTGCTACTGAATCCTCTGGGAACTTTTTTCAATTTATCAGAAGTATCCAGCTTAAGAAGACTTGAAAATTCAGGATTGTTTACTATTTGCAGGAATTTGTCCGGATTATTTTCCAGTGCCCTTCGAATTTTTAAAAGAATTTTATTGTCGGGGCGATATAATCCTCCTCCGGCAAAAGAATTTCCGGGCTCGATATGCAGATAGTAGCCTGCAAAAATGCTTTGTCGTCCACCGCGGGCAATATAAGCACCCATATTTGTTTTATAAGGCAGTTTGTTAGGCGAAAAGCGTATATCACGGTAAATACGAAAGATGGTATCTTTTGGGTTTAGCATTTCTATTCCTGAATCAAAGCATGCAATCCGGGAAATTAATTGTTCAACAATTTTGATAAACTCGGATCGTGCTTTTTCATATTCATTTTTATGCTGATGAAACCATTCACGGTTGTTATTATTTTGCAATAGCTCTAAAAAGGTCAGAATTTGTTCCATGATGATATGTTATTGATTTAAAAAATATTTAAATGGAGTTTAATGAAAGAAGAAAGATAGCCACTATGGTAAGCACGAATCCTATTTTATTATACAAATTTAACTTTTCATCAAAAATTAACCAACCTGCCAGTACACTTATGAAAACTATGCCGGTGTGATTGAAGGCAAAAGCAATGGACCCGGGAATACGATTCTGCTCCAGTACATGCACAAAAAAATAGACAGACCCGTAATTAACTAATCCCAGTAGAATTCCATATAACCAGGCTTTTTTACCGAGTAACCAGCGAAATTGAGATGGTCTGACGATGAGCCAGAGAATTCCGCATAAAAAAGAAACCGCAAAAAGTACTGTAGAAAAAGCTTCGATATTCTCTTCTGGTAAAAAGCGGGATTGTGTATATTTTACCGTAGAATCGACAAGTCCTGCACCTATAAAAATAATCAATGGAAAATATTTATTCATACCTTTTAACCTGTCGTCCAGGGGTTTGTAAACAATCAGGAAAATTGAAACAAGCGCGAGTATAAAAGCTAAAACTTTAAACAGGCTAATGGGTTCTTTTTCCATCCAGATGGACAAGCATATAGGTAAAACAACAGCAAGTCTTGTGGCCAGGGTTGTAGGAGTTATACCGGATTTCTGGGTTGAAAGTGCTATTAAATAAAGCATAATGATAAAAAGCAATCCTGTCAGGGCAGCACCTGCTATCCAGCCACGGTTTTCAGGTGAAGTCATATTTTTGAATGATGGTGTTAAAACGACTCCTAACAACATGGCTATCAGATAATTAATCCAGATTACCGGAAAATTTTCAATATGTTGTTTTTCAATGATTTTAAACAAAATGTAAATGGAGGCTGAACTTAATATGCTGAATAATAGGAAAAGCATATGTCACTATGAATTTTTAATTTCAGGAATAGCCAACAATAGTCCAATTTTGCAATTATTG
>CAYNBC010000135.1:0-6505 GCA_964395255.1 uncultured Sphingobacteriales bacterium
CATCAATACGCCCAACCTCAATATTTTACGGATGATCCTGTATCTGTTCTAAATTATTTCAAAAAAAAGCAGGACATGGAAATAGCAGGCTTCCTGGCCGCCTTACTGGCATGGGGTAAAAGGGAAAAAATCCTGGAAGCTGCCATGAAGCTTTTATATCTGATGAATTATGAACCACATCATTTTATCCTACATCATACACCCTCCGACCGGAAACGGTTTGCTTCTTTTGTTTACCGAACTTTTAACGGAAATGATATTATGGATATACTGAATATGTTGCAATCATTTTATCAGCGATATAGTAGCATGGAAGAAATTTTCAGGCGTTCATCCCGCATCAGGGAAGGAATTATCGCTTTGAGAAAGGAACTTTTCCGTGCTTCTCATCACACTCATGTAGAAAAACACTTTTCCAACCCGCTTACAGGGTCATCAGCCAAACGCATCAATTTATTCCTTCGCTGGATGGTACGTAAAGATGCTTATAATATTGATAAAGGAATCTGGAAAGAAATCCCAGCTTCGCGTTTGATTATTCCCCTTGATGTTCATGTTCAGCGAACAGCTTTAAAATTAGGGTTAATAAAACAAAAATACCCTTCATGGAAATCTGCTGAAAGCCTTACCCAACAATTGAAATTATTTTGCCCTGTAGACCCAGTAAAATATGATTATGCCCTGTTCGGATTGAGCTTTTATGATAACTTTTCAAAATAAGATAAAGTGACGGAAGTCCTTATTCCCGAATTAATCTTGTTCTTGAAAATACCTCAACCTGCTTTACAAAAAACATTTTTTACTGATTAAATGATTTTTTATTTTAAATTTGCTTTAATTATTAAAAATGTAAATTATGAAAAAGAATTTCGCAAGACTAATGGGAGTTCTGGCTGTTATGGCCATCATTGCTTTCTCAACAGGGATTACATCATCCTGTTCTAACAAAAAATCAGAGAATACAGAAACCGAACAGGTAACTGAAGAAGAAAGTATGGAAGAAAGTACTGAAGCCTCTAAGGAAATGAAATGTGGTGAAGGTAAATGCGGTGAAGGAATGGAGGCAGCATCCGATACCAGTGCAAAATGCGGTGAAGGCAAATGTGGCGAAGGCAAATGCGGTGAAGGCAAATGTGGCGAAGGTAAATGTGGTGAAGGTAAATGCGGTGAAGGTAGTGAAGCTACAACTTCTGAAGGTTCCACAGAAAAATGTGGTGAAGGTAAGTGCGGTGAAGGTAAATAAATAAACTTCATGCTTAAAAAACCGGATGCATAATCCGGTTTTTTAAACTAAATCAAGCATATAGTTTGCAACCCTGAAAGCATTGGCATAAATTGTCCATGTATAAGGGACACTTCCCCCCGTGGGCATAAAACTGCCGTCTGTTACAAATAAATTCCCGGTTCCGAATACTTTACAATATTTATCAAGGACTGCAGTTTTTGGACTATGTCCAAACCGCAATCCTCCAGCCTGTAAATTGGCCGGTGGGGAACCTGAAATAGAGCTCCGAATGTTGGTGGCTCCTATTTCTTTTAGTACCATTTCGGCTTTTGAAGCCAGTAAAGAAGCTACTTTCAGGTCATGTGGATGATTTCCAATACGGATTCTGGCAACAGGCAAGCCCCATTTATCCCGGACCCGGGTAGAGAGGGCTACAAAACAATTATCGTTGGGCAACCAATCATTAAAAATCTCGAATTGTATTCTTTTGATGTGTTTGAAATCATATTCCAGTTTTTTCTGAAACTTCCGGCCCCAGATTAATCTTCCCCCATCATACTTCAATTTATTGGCTTTGCGTATAGGATTGGGATGCTCGTGCAGGAAATCAATAATACCACCTTTAATTCTTCCCAGTTTAGTATCTTCCAGAACATAGAAATCATGCAGGCTTCGGTTGATAAAAGGACCACGCACCATCAAGCGGTTTTTTTGATTCTCCGAAAAATGGTCCAGCAATAAATCTCCATAACCAATTCCACCCCCTGAAAAAAGAAGATTTTTTCCTACCAGCCCGTTTTGATTGCCAATACCGTCAGGAAATTTACTTGAAGTAGAAAGGAGCAGCAGGCGCGCTGACTCAATTGCCTGGCAGGCGACCACAAATAACCTGGCATATATTTTTCTGGACTTTCCCTCTTTATCAAAATAACGGACATACTGAATATTTCCTTTGTTATCCGTTTCCAGTTTATAAGCCATGGCATGGGTAATCACATAGCAATTACCCGTTTTAACGGCAGGGTTTATTAAAGAGGCCCTGGCACTTCCTTTAGCCCCCGTATTACAGCCATAACTTCCACAATAAACCGAATAACTGCAGGGATTTCGTCCGTTAAATGGCCGGGTAATTATAGCTCTGGGTAAGGGCACACTGCTCATCCCCAGTTTCTGACAGGCTTCGTCAATCATCAACGATATAGGATGGTCAACAAGGGGGTCAAAAGGAAAATCAGGTGTGGAGCGCTTTTCCTGAAATTTATGGTGTATAACTTTTCCCGAAATACCTACAATTTCTTCCACTAAAGTATACCAGGGTTCAAGTTCATTATAATCTATAGGCCAATCTTCAACATGGGCACCTTCAATCGGTCCGAATTCTGATTTCAGGCGGAAATCAATTTCTTTCATCCGGTGAAAGAAACCACTCATAAAATTGGACGAACCACCTACGATATTGCCATTCCAGAAACTCCAACCTGAAGAAGTGTTGGGTTCTGCAATCCATTGGCCCCGGCTACCCTTAAATTCAATAACATGAGGTTCTTCATTAAGATGTGAAGTATACAGTTCCCTCCGGCATGTTCCGATTTCATCTTTAGCAAATTCTTTTTCGGTAAACCAGCCTCCTTTTTCAAGTATAACAACCGATTTGCCTTTCATAGCAAATGTATAAGCCACCGGACCCGCGCCTGCACCGGAACCTACAATACAAACATCATATTTCTCATCATGAGGCTTCATATTTGTTGTTTTCCCCCGGCCTGGGATAACCAGGTATATGATTTAACCATTTCCATCCTTTTTCTCCCGTATTGATTTGATATACTGGATCACCAAGTAACGATTCGCTTATCAGAGTAAGCATGAAAGAAATCCAGCTCTTTCCTTTTCGGAATCCTTCCATATATCTCAGAACCTTTTCCTTTTGTTCCTCATTCAGTTGTGTAAATGGCTGGCTGTAAAGTTTCTCAGCACTTTCTTCAGCCCATTTAATGCCATTTTTTATCAGTTTTTTATCTTTCAGAAGAGTATTTCTGTCATAAAATGTCCAGAGTACAAACCGGGTGGTGTTGAGTTCTGTGGCTCCGGGTATTCCATCATCCGGAGGGAAAAGATGCTGAAGAACATGACTCAAGATTTCTTCTTCAGCGGGAGTAATGGTGAGTTCTTCTTTCTTCCGGAATAGTTTTTTGCATCCAACAATGGGTAGCTGGCTTGCAGCTATAAGAATTGTAACCCATTTTAAAAACCTTCTTCTGTTAATAGCAGACGGTGAAATTTTCATAGATTAAAAATAACTTATTTTTTTAATTCTCAGGACAGCAATTCAATTATTGGCGGTATCTCTAAACATTGTCTATTTTTGACTTAAATTTTTCAGAAATGGATGTATTTTTTTATGAAGCTTTTGAAGAAGAAGCCGGTGAATTGAAAAATTATCTTCCTGCAGAAATAAAGGCTGGTTTCAGCTGGAAAACTATACAGGAAGCAAACCACGAACACCCACCAGCACCAGTCATTTCTGTACGTACTCAGTCATCTATCCCTGAAAGCTGGGCTGGAGAGCTTAAAGCTGTTCTATCTCGAAGTACAGGTTTTGACCATCTTTTAAAATACAGGAATAATTTTCAGAATACATCTTTTGGATATCTTCCTCTTTATTGCCCCCGGGCTGTTGCCGAACAGGCTCTTTTACTCTGGTTAAGCCTGTTGAGAAAATTACCCCGGCAAATGAAACAATTTCATTCATTCAACCGGGACGGATTGACTGGTTTTGAAATGGCCGGAAAAACACTTCTGGTTGTTGGAGTGGGTAATATTGGTTCGGAAATATGCCGTATCGGTCAGGGACTGGGCATGAAAGTACTTGGTGTTGAAATCGACATCAAACATCCTGAATTTTATTATGTCTCCATTGAAGAAGGAATTTCCCAGGCTGATATTATAGTTTGTGCCATGAACCTGACCGAAAAAAATAAAGGTTATTTTCATGCCGATTTATTATCCAGAGCCAAAAAAGGAGCTTTATTTATTAATGTTTCACGGGGAGAACTTTCCCCACCGGAAGAATTACTCAAAGTCATGCAAAAAGGACATCTTGGAGGTATTGGACTGGATGTTTATGATGAAGAACAGGAATTAGCCCTTCCGCTTCGTTCCGGTAAAAAGCCCGAACATCCCAAAGCACTTGCTACCCTGGAATTGTTAAAATACCCACAGGTTATATGTACGCCACATAATGCTTTTAATACTGCCGAAGCCGTAGACAGAAAAGCCCAACAAAGCATCCAGCAAATCCAATCATTTATCCGTACAGGTAAATTTATCTGGACGGTGCCTTTCTGAGAAATGCCAATTCTGAAATTAAATTGCCGGACGGTAATTTTTATCTGAAATTTGCTGCACAAAATTTTACTCTATGTATAGAACACATCATTGCGGGGAACTCAGAATCACCGATTGTGGTAAAAAAGTCGTATTAAGCGGCTGGGTACATCATAAAAGAGACCTGGGAGGAATGACATTTATTGACTTGCGTGACCGCTATGGCAAAACACAACTGGTTTTTAACATGGAAACCCAGGCTGAACTTTGCAACCGTGCCCGCCAGCTCGGCAGGGAATATGTTATCCGTGTAGAAGGCATGGTAGCTGAAAGGGCCAGTAAAAATCCAAATATTCCCACAGGTGACATTGAAATTATTGTAGAAAATCTTGAAGTTTTAAATCCATCCAGAATACCTCCTTTTACTATTGAAACCCAAACGGACGGAGGTGAAGAATTGCGGATGAAATACCGCTACCTGGATATCCGAAGGGAGCCTGTAAAAAACAACCTTATTCTACGCCATAAAATGGCTAAAGAAACCCGTAATTACCTTGACAGCCAGGGATTTATAGAAATCGAAACCCCTGCCCTGATTAAATCCACACCTGAAGGTGCCCGTGATTTTCTTGTCCCGTCAAGGCTGAATCCTGGCGAATTCTATGCGCTTCCGCAATCACCACAAACTTTTAAACAACTTCTGATGGTGGCAGGAATGGACAAATATTACCAGCTTGTAAAATGTTTCCGCGATGAAGATTTCCGTGCTGACCGACAGCCCGAATTTACGCAGATTGACTGTGAAATGTCTTTTGTAGAAAGAAACGATGTTTTAAGAACTTTCGAAGGGCTTGCCCGGCATCTCTTCAAAACGGTATTGAATCTGGATATGGGCGATATCCCGGTTATGAGCTATTCGGATGCCCTGAATCTTTATGGCACCGACAAACCAGACCTTCGATTCGAAATGACTTTTAAAGATTTGACTCACCTGGCTAAAGGAAAAGGGTTTAAAGTATTTGACGAAGCCGAATGGATAGGTGCCATTGTGGTTCCCGGATGCGCAAATTATTCCCGCAGGCAACTTGACGAATTGACTGAATTTGTAAAAAAACCTCAAATTGGAGCCAGAGGTCTGATTTATATCAAAGTTCAGGATGATGGAACTATCAAATCTTCTATTGATAAATTTTATTCATCCGAAGAACTGGCACAATGGTGCAAATTCATGCAGGCATCCAGAGGGGACCTTATTCTCATCTTAGCCGGTGAACTAAATTCCACACGCACAGCCCTGTCTGAATTAAGGCTTGAGATGGGCAACCGGCTTAATTTAAGACCCCGGGATTCATTTAAAGCCTTATGGATTGTTGATTTTCCTCTCCTTGAATGGGATGAAGAAACAAGAAGATATTATGCCATGCACCATCCCTTTACAGCCCCCATGCAGGAAGATATTCCTTTGCTGGATAGCGAACCAGACAAGGTAAGAGCCAACGCTTATGACTTTGTTATCAATGGCGTTGAGATAGGTGGAGGTTCTATCAGAATTCATAACAGGGAATTACAGAAAAAAATATTTAATATTCTGGGCTTTAGTGATGAGGAGGCTCAGGCACAGTTTGGTTTTTTGATGAATGCTTTTGAATACGGAGCACCTCCTCATGGTGGTATAGCTTTTGGCTTTGACCGATGGGTTACACTCTTTGGAAAGGGGGATTCAATCCGTGATTTTATTGCATTTCCTAAAAATAATGCAGGAAGGGATATTATGATTAACAGCCCTGCACCGGTTCATGAAGAACAATTGAAGGAATTACACCTTCAGATTATTAAAAATCTATAAAATTCTCAGGAGAATTTTCATCTCGGTATTTATCAAGCTCTTTTTTCAGCCATTCTACTTTTGTTCTTAATTCTTTAATCCTGAATTCCCGCCCTACAAAAACTTTG
>CAYNBC010000136.1:0-2235 GCA_964395255.1 uncultured Sphingobacteriales bacterium
ATATTTTGTTGTTTCGCTTTGCTTTTAATCATTGTGGGGTTAAAAAAGGTTTGCAAATATAGTATATTTTATTCAATTTCGCACAGAAAAAATTAATTTAAAATGATAAATCGCATTGAAGCCCACCTGAAAGAAGTTGAGTCCTTTGAAACCAATGATATTCAACAACTTGAGCGATTTCGGATACGTTTTCTGGGAAGAAAAGGAATTTTAAATGAATTGTTTGCCGAGTTCAGAAACCTCCCGCCCGAGCAGAAAAGAGAAATTGGCAAACCATTAAACCTGTTAAAAAAGAAAGCTGAAGAAAAAGTTAATTTATTAAAAGAACAAATTGAATCTCAATCGCAATACAGCCAGACAAATCTGGATTTAACACTGGAGCCGGGAGGTATCGAACCCGGGGCACTGCATCCCGTAGGAATTGTAAAAACTCAAATCATCGATATTTTTTCCCGCGTGGGTTTCAGTGTTTCTGAAGGTCCTGAAATTGTAGACGACTGGCACAATTTTACAGCCCTGAACTTTCCTCCTGATCATCCAGCCAAGGATATGCAGGACACTTTTTTTATTCAACAAAATCCCGATATACTTTTACGCACCCATACTTCATCGGTGCAGGTTCAGGAAATGCAATCCAGAAAACTTCCTATCCGTATCATAGCTATTGGAAGGGTTTATCGAAACGAAACCATTACTTATAAATCCCATGTTCAATTTCATCAGGTTGAGGGGCTTTATGTGGATAAAAATGTATCATTTACCGATTTGAAACAAATTTTGTATTACTTTGTTCAGCAATTTTTCGGTGATGCTTATGAAGCCCGTTTCAGACCTTCCTATTTTCCATTTACAGAACCGTCAGCCGAGATGGATGTGCGCCCCAAAGGAAGTCAGCGCTGGATGGAAATTCTGGGCTGTGGCATGGTTGACCCCAATGTTCTACAAAATTGCGGTATCAATCCTGAAATTTATACGGGATATGCTTTTGGCATGGGTATAGAAAGAATGGCCATGCTCAAGTACAATATTTCCGATATCAGAATCCTTTATGAAAATGATGTTCGTTTCCTGAAAAATTTTATTGCAGAATAGGTGGTTAATTTTCTGCCTCAGGTAATAGATGTTTTTTCACCTCTGTTGGGTACAGGATATTTGCAAAAAATCACCGGCCATTATGTTATTTTCCCTTTCTACCATACCGTTTCGGATGATTTTTTACCGCATGTTTATCATGTTTCGCCCTACAAAAATGTCAGGCAATTTAAACATGACCTTGACTATTTATGCAGGTATTTTGAACCTCTACACCCCCATGAATTAACCAGTTCCCTGCTATCTTCAAAGAAACCCGCATTTTTATTATCTTTTGACGATGGCCTCTCACAGGTATTTGATATTATAGCTCCCATACTTGAAGAAAAAGGTATTCCCGCCATCTTTTTTTTTTATTTTTTCTTTATCGAATCAGAAAATTTGTCGTTTCGTTATAAAATAAGCCTGATTATTGACCGCCTGAAAAATAATGATAACTCAAAGAATTTGCTGGACGCCATTTACCGCATAACAGAACAAAACCAACTTGAAAAGGTTATACATTGGCTTCGGAGCCTTGATAATTCTACTCATCCCCTTATTGAAAAGCTTGCTCAAATTCTGGAAATAGATTTTTCCGGATATTACCGTAAATTCAAACCTTACTTAACCCAAAAGCAGGTACAAATACTGGCGGACAAAGGCTTTTTAATCGGTTCTCATGGCTATACACACCCTTTATTTGCAAAACTGACGCCCGAACAACAATGGGAGGAAATTTCAAAGAGTATGAAAGTTATCACCGAATGGGTCAATCCCCCGGTTAAAACATTTGCATTTCCATTTCACGATATAGGTATACCCCTCGCACTTTTTAAAAGAATTCAGCAAAATCAAATCTGTGATTTTACCTTTGGCACTTCAGGCTTTAAGAAAGACATGGCTCCGTGCCATTTTCATCGTATTTCCATGGAGAGGAAAAATCTTTCAGCTAACAGGATTATCAAAACGGAATATATTTATTTTGAGTTAAAAAAACCTTTTGGCAAAAATCTGATAAGACGAAATGATTGATGTGCCCACAGCCATATGGAACAGTATCCGTAAACACCCTGACCGGACAGCTTTTGTAATAAAAGGGAATACCTATTCGTATGAATTTCTTGGAAAAGAAGTAAGCCGGATTTATTCCGTTCTGAAAAA
>CAYNBC010000136.1:2245-6480 GCA_964395255.1 uncultured Sphingobacteriales bacterium
CTGAAAAACAAAGGTATTCAAGGGGAACTGGTAGGTCTGTATGCCACCGATTCCATTGAAACTTACGCAACCATCTTAGCACTCTGGCTGACGGGAAATGCCTATTTGCCTCTTCACCCTAAAAATTCTGTAAACAAAAATCTGGAATTGCTGCATGCTGCCCGTTGCAACTGGATGGCAGTTCCATCAATGATGGCAACTGGTTTTGAAGACAAAATAAAAATGCTCTTTTTCGAGGAGCAAGCCACACCGGTTCATAATGTTGAAATTTCGTCATTTGACCCCACATCCTGGGCTTACCTTTTGTTTACATCCGGAAGTACGGGTAAGCCCAAAGGTGTTCCCATTAGCAGAAACAATCTGAATGCTTTTGTTCATAATTTTCTGCTGACAAATATTCCATTTTACGAAAGTGACTGTATTTTACAGCCTTTTGATTTGACTTTTGATGTTTCTGTTTTTGCATTCGTACTGCCTCTTTTATCAGGGGCCAGTGTTTATACAATTCCCGAGACGGAAATCAAATATCTTTATGCCCTGAAGCTACTGAGCCATGAAAAAATTTCCGTAACCGTGCATGTTCCTTCTTTAATCCGTTTGATGGAACCTTTTTTCGACCGTTTACGGTTACCTCATGTCAGAATAAGTATTTTCACCGGTGAGGCCCTGCCCTCCGATTTGCTCCAAAAATGGAAACAATGTGCTCCTTCCGCAGAAGTTTACAATTTTTACGGCCCTACTGAAGCCACCATCTTTTGCACTTATTACACCTGCGGAAACAAACATTACAACGGCATGGTGTCTATCGGGAAACCTCTGGGAAACAACATTTTTCTGATTGTGGATGAACATGCCCATCCCGTCCCAAAAAACACCAAAGGAGAACTCTGGGTAGCCGGTCCTCAACTATTTGAGAATTATTATCCTCCACATAGTTCAAGGCCATTCGCCACCTATGAAAATACCCTTTATTACAAAACCGGTGACCTTGTTTTTGAAGATGAAGATGGGGATTTGATTTATTGTGGTAGAATAGACCATCAGGTTCAGATTGGAGGGTATCGTATTGAACCTGCTGAAGTGGAATATGCAGCAAAAAAAATTTTTCCCGAATCGGAATTTATAGCTATTCCCAGAAAAAACAATAACGGACAATTGGAACTTTTGCTACTGGCTTCCCCGGGTCATTGGCAGCCTCACGAACTTAGTCAACAGCTGAAGTCTGTTCTTCCTTTTTATATGCTCCCTGCTGAAATTAAAATCATTTCCCGTTTTCCATATACTTTAAGTGGTAAAATTGACAGAAAATCCCTTATCCAACAATACGGTTTTTCCCATGAACAATGAGATAAAACATATCATTGAGAATCGCTGGGATATATTGCGGATTGGACGCATAAGCAAAACCTTTATCATTGACAACAAAGAATTTGAAGCATGTTATTTACCTGATAATCCCGGTAAAGGTTTTTTCTTTTCAAAGACAATTCAAACCCGGCTCACCAATAAATTCTGGAATGAATTAAGTCAATTAAGAAAACAGGAACCCATTCCATCAATGGTCATTATACCTTCACCTCTCGATGCGACCAGCCCGGATGCAAATGAGCATAAAATCCCTGTTGTTCCTTTCAGAAGAGAAAAAGGTATGTTTCTGGCAAAAGCTCTTCCTTCTTCATCAACCGGTTTCAATCTGGACTTTCGTTTTGTTCAATCAGAAAAGGATTTTGAAAAGTGGCAGCACATTATTTTAAAGTCTTTCCATATTTCAGACGAAGAAAAAAGCAAAATTTTACCCCGCTACTTTCAATATGCCGGTATACATCTTTTATTGGCTGGTTTTGATAAAGAAACTTTGACCACGGCCATGATGATTTTTGAAAAAAATGCTTGTGCAGGAATTTATTTTATAGCCACACTTCCAGAGCACAGAAGAAAAGGGCTTGCATCGTCCTGCCTGCATCATGCTATTAATTACTGCCACTCATCAGGCATTAAAAATATTATTTTACATGCTGTACCTCAGGGGATTTCCATTTATCAAAAACTGGGATTTAAGGAATATTGTAATTTTGACTTTTATTATTGCATCTGAACTATGAATGCCGAAACAGAAGCCCGTATATTCGACCAGACCACAAAAATTATCAAACAGGTTTTGAAGAATTCTTCTCTGAAACTGGATAAAAATTCAACACCTTCTGATGTTGAAGGCTGGGATTCGCTCAAGCATGCCCTGATTATCAAAACCATTGAAGACCAATTTCAAATTTCATTTTCCTTTGACGAGTTATTTGAAATGAAAACATTGGGAGATATTGTCGGTCAAATCCAAAAACATCTCCATGACTGATGTCCATTTCAGAGCCATTCAGCGAGGAGAACTGAGTAACAGACAGTTGATTTCCGACCTCTTTGCCAGCGATATCATTCCTTTATCACCTCCCCGAATCAAATCTTTACAGCAATGTCCTTTTGCGGATGATGACGATACAGTTCTTGTACTTGCCCTGCATAACAAACATTTAATAGGTTTTGCAGGATTGATTCCTGTATTGACTAAAAATGGAAAATATTTCTGGAATTCAGGATGGTGGATTAAAAATGGATACAATGCCTATGCACTACCTTTGTTATTTCAATGTATACGATATTCGTCTCAAAAACTTATAATTACAGACCTGAATCCTCATACCTTACAAATCATCCAGCATCTGGGAAAATTTCAACTAAGAGAAATCAATTCATTTCACCGGATTTATTTTCCACTGAGGCTCTTACAAAAGATAAAGGGGAAATGGTTTATTTCTATTCCACTCGCTTCGCTAACCAGTAAACTTCAAAGCCTTAATGAATCATTTCAAAATCTCTTCAATTTGCGAATTCAAACACATCTGGATAATACCGACCGGGCTTCTATTAATGATTTTCTGAAACACCATGCGGCTGGAGAATGGACTGAAAAAAATTTTGATTACTTTCAATGGGTGTTGAAATATCCATGGCTGGAAACAACCAGAGACAGGGCTTTAGAGCAAGCGTATTACCCTTTTTCATGGATAGAAAAACAGTTTATTAAAATTCCTCTGTTATTTAAACAAGAGAATCAGATAGTCTTATTTTCATTGCTCAGCTTGAGAAGGCAAAATTTGCGTATTGATTATTTATACGGTTCAGATCGATACAGAGAAAGCTTTGCTCGTTGGTTAATTTCCCTGGCTAAAATGTGGTCTGCATTTTCCATTATAACCGCTGATAAATGGTTGGCCAAATATATCTTGAAGCATGTGAAAATAACTTATTTAAGGCAAACACCCAGGCATTTTGTTTATCCCCATTCCATAAGCCAGCAAATACCTGAAATTGTATCACTTCAGGCAGGAGAAGGTGATGTTGTTTTTACATAGAAGAATGTCCGAAATGAAAATAAAAAGTGGCACCTTTGCCCGGCTGGCTTTTAGCCAGAATATGCCCACCGTGACGGTTTATAATTCGCATCACAGTAGCCAGACCTATGCCCATTCCCTGAAACTCCTGTTCAGAATGTAATCTCTGGAAAGGCTGAAACAAACGATCCTGATACTTAGGGTCAAATCCCACACCATTGTCTTTTACAAAAAAATAATCTTCATTATCAATGCGTGATTTGCCTACTTCAATTTTAGGGGAATCCAATACGGAGCTGAATTTTATGGCATTTAATAAAAGATTTTCCATCAGGATGAAAGCAAGATGAGGATCGGCAAAAGCTATAAGCTTCTCGTGCACTTTAACTTGATATTTGTCCGGTATATCCTGATTCGATAAAATTTTCCTTGAAAGGCTGGATAAATCAACTTCTTCACGCTGCAAATCATAGCGACTTATTCGGGAAAGTTTAAGCAAATTATCAATGAGCTCATTCATTTCATGGCAAGCGTAAATAATTCTCTCAATGTATTTTTTAATGTCATCATCTATCTGGTCTCCCAATCTTTCGGAAATCAGATTGATGTATCCGGAAATTCTTCGTACAGGAGCTCTGAGGTCATGACTGACAGAATAGGAAAATGCTTCCAGCTCCTTATTGACCAATGCCATTTTTTTCAAGGTATTTTTTAACTCTTCCCTTGAAATATTGGCATCTTCAAGAGCATAAATCAGAGCACGCTGGGATTCTTCCAGGCTTTTCTTTTGTTCATCAATTTTAATGAGCTGAGCATCCAACTGCTTCTGTCGGTAACTTGCAGACTCTA
>CAYNBC010000137.1:0-4993 GCA_964395255.1 uncultured Sphingobacteriales bacterium
CAACAGTATGGATGAATTAAAGGAACAGATGAAAAAAGATAAAGAGTTTGCCCTTCAGCTTATCCGAAAATATTGATTATGACTCATATTGAGCTGGGTAAATGGGGAGAAGAAATTGCCAGTGATTATCTCAAAAAGAAGGGATTTGAAATTATTGAAAAAAACTGGAGATACCAGCATCTTGAAATTGACCTTGTTGCACGCAAGGATAATGTACTGGTATTTGTCGAGGTAAAAACACGGTCGGGAATAGCCTATGGCTACCCTGAGCAATCCATCAGCGGAGAAAAAGCCGTTCGTTTGATAGAAGCAGCTCATGCATATATTGAAAATAATGCACATCCACCTTATTTCCGCTTTGATGTAATATCCATTATGCGTTCAGGAAATAATTACGAACTCAAACATTTTGAAGATGCCATTTCTCCTCAAGTGGAATAATTATCTCATTTTACTCGCATGATTTAACTTTGCACCAAAATTAAAAAGATGACAGCTGAAGAATTAATGGATTATCGTGAACGCCTGCAGGCGTTGAGGAGGTATCTTTGACATCGATAAGAAAGAAAAAGAAATTGCTGAAAAAGAAATATTAACAGCCCAACCTGATTTCTGGTCAAAACCTGATGAGGCCGAAGAAATTCTCAAAGAAATAAACATCAGGAAAAAATGGGTTGATGAATACAGAAAAGTAAACCAGCTGCTGGACGACCTTGAAGTGCTATTTGAGTTTTACAAAAGTGGAGAAGAAACGGAAGAGGAAGTTGAGAAAGCACGCCAAAAACTGGAAAAAGAATTAAAGGAACTCGAATTTAAAAAAATGTTGTCGGGCGAAGAAGATTCACTAAGTGCGGTCATGGAGCTGAATTCGGGTGCTGGCGGTACAGAGAGTCAGGATTGGGTTTCTATGCTGGTTCGTATGTATAAAATGTGGGCTGAGTCGAAAGGATATCAGGTAAAAACAGTTAACCTGGTCCCCGGTGAAGAAGCCGGCATCAAATCTATCACCATGGAAATAGACGGGGATTATGCTTACGGATATTTAAAAGGAGAAAATGGAGTTCACCGTCTGGTAAGGATTTCACCTTTTGATGCCAATGCCCGGAGACATACTTCTTTTGCTTCAGTTTATGTATATCCTCTGGTGGATGATACTATCAAAATCGAAATAAACCCTTCAGATATTTCCTGGGAAACATTCCGTTCAGGAGGTGCAGGCGGACAGAATGTAAATAAAGTGGAAACGGCAGTCAGGCTTCGCCATCATCCTACAGGAATATATGTTGAATGTCAGGAAGAGCGATCCCAGCTTAAAAACAAGGAAAAAGCCATGAAGCTCCTGAAATCAAAGCTTTATGAATTGGAGCTTCAAAAAAGAAATGCGGAGAAAGAAAAAATTGAAGCCTCTAAAATGAAAATTGAATGGGGCGCACAAATCCGGAATTATGTTATGCATCCCTACAAATTGGTAAAAGATTTAAGAACACAGGTGGAAACATCCAATGTTCAGGCCGTCATGGACGGGGAAATAGATGAATTTTTAAAGGCTTATTTACTTCAATTCAGTTAAATTGGGTTTATATTTACCGGACAAGCTCCATTTCCTTAATCAGATAACCGGCTCCGGCAAATTTATCAATGATAAATAAACAATATCTTATATCAAGGCTGATATTCCGGCACATAGAAGGATTGTAATCAAAATCGCTCATGGTTCCTTCCCAGTTTCTGTCAAAATTAACGCCTACAAGATACCCGTTTGCATCCAGCACTGGCGAACCTGAATTACCTCCTGAAGTATGATTTCTGGCAATAAATGCTATGGGCATTTCTCCGTTATATCCATAAATGCCATAATCTTTATTCCTGTAAAGTTCTACCAACCTGGGTGGTACCTGGTAATCATCATAAGGCTGGGTGCTCTTTTCCATAACACCTTCAAGTGTTGTATAATAACGGTAATATACACCATCAGCTGGCTCATATCCATCCACCTGACCATAGGTGAGCCTGAGTGTAGCATTGGCATCCGGATAAAACAATTTATCTTTTTGTATTTCCATGATGGCAGCCATGTATTTTCTCATCAAAGAATTCAATTTCATTTCCATTTCCCTATCCAATAGATAATAATGGTTCCTGTAAAACATTAGAAAATCCTGATATAATCTGTATATGGGGTCTTTTTCAAGTTTTTTGGCCTTGAATGATTGAAGTAATTTCATTGTTTTATCACGGGAAACAAAAACAGAGTTAGAGAATAAATAATCGGTCAACGCTTCAACACTGCCAAATTTATTCATCCACTCTTTAAACAATGGTGGCAGGTGTTCAGGTTCAATATTTTTATACAATTCGCTGAGCATGGCTTTACAAATTTCCCGGTCGACATGGGTAGCGTAATCACGAAAATGTTTTTCTGCATAACCGCTTAATTTTTCCAGTCTTGCTTTAAGCTGGTCTTTTTGTGTTTTGGGGTCAAATGATAATAAGGAAGCAAATTGCGAAGAGAATCTGAACGATTCTATGCTATAAACAGTTTCACTGAACCATGTTATCCATAGACTTACCGGTTTATATTCAGTATAAAGTTGTTCGAGCTGAGGCAATATGTTACCGTATTTATTACTAAGTTCTTTATTAGCATTGATTTGCTGCTGAAAATACTGCTCAAACTCCAGTTTTTTTTCTAAAGTATGGCTTCGTTCAAGACCCAGTATAACACCCTGCCATTTTTTCCAGCCATTGGAAATACCAGCATATTTGGCAGCGTATTTTATTTTGGTTTCAGGGTCGTTTTTCATGGCTTCATCAAGTATATTTAATTTCCGGGTGCGTAAATCAATACGGACGGGATATTCAAACTTTTGATAATATTCTACCGCGAAGGAAGGTAGATACTCCTGTGTGGTAAAAGGATAGCCGTAAACCATAGTAAAATCGCCCTTTTTAACTCCTTTTAAGCTGATTTTTAGAAATTTTCTGGGTTTTAATGGAATGTTTTCGGGAGAATAGTCTGCAGGGCTGCCATCAGGAGCGGTATAAACCCTGAAGAGGGAAAAATCACCAGTATGTCGAGGCCACATCCAGTTATCCGTATCACCACCGAATTTACCGATTGATGAAGGGGGTGCACCTACAAGCCGCACATCCCGGAAAGTTTCCATCACATAGAGAAAATATTGATTTCCGTAATACAGTGGTTTTACACTGGCTTCATAATGGGTGTTTTTAGTAGCTTCTTCGATGATAGCTTTACTTAATTCTTCTACTTTTTGCTGGCGCTCCTGCTCAGTCATGTTTTCATTCAGGTAGGGTAGAATTTTATCAGTAACATCTTCCATACGAATTAAAAACTTAACGGTAAGGCCGGGATTAGGGAGCTCTTCATCTTTACTCATTGCCCAGAATCCATCACGCAGGTAATCGTGCTCTACGGTACTATGCGATTGGATACTTCCATAACCACAATGATGATTGGTCAACAATAACCCTTCACTGGAAATAATTTCACCTGTACAGCCTCTGCCGAACAAAACGATTGCATCTTTCAGACTGCTATGATTAATGCTGTATATATCCTCAGCTGAAATTTTCAAACCCATTTTTTTCATGTCGGCTTCGTTGTACTTTTTCAACAAAGCCGGTATCCACATCCCCTCATCACCATAAACCTGATGAAATAATGCTAATGATATTATAAATAAAGTCAGCTTTTGATAAATACCTTTTTTCATGGGAACAATTTTTTGACCCGAAAATAAAGGAATAAAAGCAAATAAAGGCTTTCAAATACTAATTATTAGGATATCGTTTTATCTATTGTTTTGCGTAGGCTTTTAAAAACAGGAGAATGTTGTTTTTTTCACTTTCAGTTAATTCTGCCTCTTCGCTCATGCTCTTCATAATTTCAGTCCATTGTCCGAAAGAAAATTGGTCTGGCCTGTGAAGGTTATGACAACCGCGACACCTGGAGATGTACAATTCCCTGCCTGTATTCAATTCCTTAAGAGATATACCCATTTTTTGAGCTGTTATTTCATCAGGAACGAAAAATTGTGTTTTGCAAGCCCCAAAAAGCAATATCATAACAACCAAATACCTGAGCTTAATCTTAGAAAACATAGGAAAATATTAAACGAGTGTTAAACAAGGGTAAATCTTCATGGTTTAGTCCACTGTGTTTAAAATCCCTGATTTGTGGGAGGAAGGTTAGGTTCAGCCAGAAGCCTTTTGTATTAAATGAAAAAGCAGGTCCGGCCTGAAGTACAGAGTATTCAGCTTCTCCATGCTCGAATTTTGTTTTTTCAAGAGCTTCCAGCCCTAGCCACCAATGTGTGTTAACCTGGTAAGAAATAGAATATAAAAATTCGAGTACATATTCTTTTTCGGTACTTACTTCTATCTCATTTCCCGACTTTTCAAATTCCTTTTCAAATTCAAGTTCTCCAACCAGATTGAATGCCTGTAAAAAATTACCGGTTTGCTTATCAAGGATGATTTTTCCTTCCAATTCAAATTCCGAAGGGGCTAATTTATATTCAAAATACAAAGCAGAGCCCACAGGGTTCAACACAGGGTCCGATAATTTCCATTTCCATTCATTAGCAATGCTAAAACTTGAGCCTGTAACAAGTGTTTGCGTGGAATCCTGGAGCTTTATTTCTTTGGACCAGCTGTTAATCAGGTAAAATGCAGTTTGTATATTTTTAGCTATACCTACTTCAAACTCAAACCTATCTTCCAGATTTACATAATAATGTTCTGTTTGATTAGACAGTGTTGTCCAGATTTCCATTTCTTTTTGCCCGGGGTTTAAAACCGTTGACTGATAAGTATATGTGAATATTCGGTCCTGGGCATGGATAATCTGAGATAAAATTAGTGTCAGTGTGATGCTTAAAATGTACTTATTCATATTTTTTTCTGGCAAAGAAAGGCTGCCTGATTAATCTTATCAATCCCTGATTTTGGTTAAATTGTAGGGATGAAT
>CAYNBC010000137.1:5003-6446 GCA_964395255.1 uncultured Sphingobacteriales bacterium
GGGATACCATAATTAGCCTCTAAAATTGAGTTAATTAATGAATATAAAAAACCCGCAGACTGTTATGGTTGCAGCCTGCGGGTAAACTTCTATTTGTATAAATTATTTAGACTTATCGGGGAAAGGAGGAATATCGGGAATTTCTTCAGGATGTTCTTTCAGCTCTTTTAGAATCACTTCAATGGCTTTATTCAGCTGGTCATCAATACCATTGAATTCTCTCCATGGGTCATTATCCACCTCAATATCCGGGTCTACACCATGGCCTTCCACAATCCATCCAGTTTCGTCATAGGTACCAAACTCAGGTTTGTAAAGGGTACCCCCATCCACAAAGGGGATAGGGCCTCTGATACCTGTAACTCCTCCCCATGTTCTTTTACCGATAAGTTTTCCAAGTTTGTATTTTTTAAACTGAAAAGGAAACAGGTCACCATCGGAGGCTGAGTATTCATTAATCAGGCAAACCATAGGGCCATGTAACATCTGTCTGGGTGTGGCTGATTTGGCCGTGTTCCGGGCCATGTTAGCACGAACCATTTCCCTGCGTAACCGTTCAATAATCATGGGAGAAACATTTCCACCACCGTTACCGCGGTCGTCAATGATTAAAGCTTTTTTGCCCAGCTGAGGATAAAAATATTTTACAAATTCGTTGAGCCCGGCTACACCCATATCCGGAATATGCAAATAACCAACTTTGCCATCTGTGGCTTTGTTGACGGTTTCGATATTTTTCTGCACCCAGTTAAAGTAATACAATCCGCTTTCGTCATCAATGGCTTTTACTACTACATTACGAGCACCATTTTCAGATGGTTTATCGTTGACGGTTAACAGAACTTCTTTTCCGGCTTTGCCAACAAGACTTGCATAAATATTGGGCATTTCGCGTGTGGATTGACCATCAACAGCGATAATATAATCTCCAACATGAACATCAATGCCTACATCAGTGAGTGGGCTGTAAAGACTTTTATCCCAGTTCTGTCCTTTAAGAATTTTCTCAATTTTAAAATAACCACTGGCATCTTTGGAAAACTCGGCTCCCAGAAGTCCCAGTTTTACGCGTTCGGCTTTGGGTTTATCGCCACCTGCAATATAGGCATGACCGATATTGAGTTCACCAATCATTTCGCCAATCACATAATTAAGGTCATCTCTGTGGTTTACATGCATGGCAAGTGGCAGGTACTTTTCATACATGGCTTTCCAGTCAACACCGTGCATGTTGGGGTCATAAAAGAAGTCTCTCATTTGCCTCCATGCATCGGTAAAGATTTCTTTCCATTCGGCTTTTTTATCAATTAATACTCTCATCCCGCTTAAATCCACATATTCTTTGATTCCCTGTATTTTTCCCCTGGGTAAATCAATAACGGCATATTTTTTCTGTACAGCCAGGAGCATTTTTTTACCATCCCTTGAGATGATATATTGGGT
>CAYNBC010000138.1:0-2326 GCA_964395255.1 uncultured Sphingobacteriales bacterium
GGCTTTTCATCGCAATAACGCTGATAATGAGCGTCATTACGAGTCCGACCGCAGGACGGACGAAGATTTTAGCCAACAAATGAATTCGTTGGCTAAAATCACTTTCCATTCTGGTATATATTTATTCATAATGTAAGATACAATTAACTTTCTCCTGGCTTTTCTGTGCCCATGGCCATGCATGGTTTGTCATAATTGCCTTCGTTTGTGCATTTGTAGCAATTAAAAACAAATAAACATGAACCTTTAGCCAACGAGATATTTTGCTGATAACGGCTCCTTAGTCTTATTAGTTATTGCAAGCACAACAAGGATCAGAACGCATCCCGGTGAACTCAATTTTCAGATAAAGGCAATAAGATTACATTTTATCAGGAGCTAAAATGCCTAAAATTCGTAAAGCATCACGCAGTATAATTGAAACAGCATAAGAAAGCTGTAATCTGAAATTCCTGATATTATTATCTTGTTCTTTTAAAATCGGGTAATCGTGATAAAAACGGTTGTACTTTTTTGCCAGCTGGTAAGCATAATGGGCAATCGAAGAAACATCAAAAGTTTTTTCTGCCCCGGATAAAACATTTTCATAGTTGTATAATTCAACCAGAACATCTTTCTCTTCCTCATTGACAGAAAAATCAGGATTTACCTGTAAAGCTGAGATTTCTTTTATCCCACTTTTTCTTAAAACGCTGCAGATACGGGCATGTGTATATTGCACAAAAGGACCGGTGAATCCCTGAAAGTCAATACTTTCTTCTGGATTAAAAACAATGTTTTTACGTATATCGGTTTTTAAAATAAAAAACTTTATAGCAGCCTGACCAATATTTTCGGCCAGCTCATTCATATTTTCCATGTCAGTTTCTTCAAGCTTTCCGGAATTTTTGATATAATCAAGGGCTGTTTGTTGCATTTTATCCATCAGGTCATCAGCATCAACCACCTTACCTTCACGGCTTTTCATTTTTCCTTCCGGAAGTTCGACCATTCCATATGAAAGGTGGAATATAGTATCCGCATAAGGCTTTTTTAGTTTTTGTAATATTTTCTTTAAAACAGTAAAATGGTAATCCTGTTCATTACCCACAACATAAATCGAAACATCGGGATGGAAATCCTGATATTTAAGCTCGGCCGTACCCAGGTCCTGGGTAATGTAAACGGAAGTACCATCAGAACGGAGGAGTATTTTTTCATCAAGGTTTTCATCTTTTAATGAACACCAGACAGAGCCATCCTCTTTTTGATAAAACACTCCTTTTTCAAGGCCTTGCTTAACCAGGTTTTTTCCAAGGAGATAAGTTTCAGATTCAAAATAAATTTTATCGAAGGATATTCCCATGCGTTTATAGGTAGCATCAAAGCCAGCCAGAGTCCAGGAATTCAGTGTCTTCCATATATTTCTAACCTCAGGGTCATTGTTTTCCCATTTTCTCAAAAGCTCTTTGGCTTCATAAAGCAATGTTGAACGCTCTTCCGCCTCTTCTTTACTCAGTCCCTGCTCCTGAAGCTGTTTTATTTCTTCCCTGTATTTTTTTTCAAAAAGGACATAGTATTTGCCAATCAGAAAATCGCCCTTCATACCCGAACTTTCGGGAGTTTCATTGTGCCCCCATTTCATCCATGCGAGCATGGATTTACATATATGAATGCCTCTGTCGTTAATCAAATTGGCTTTAATGACCTTGTGTCCCCGTGTTTTCAATAACTCAGCAAGGGAATGACCAATAAGATTGTTGCGAATATGACCCAGATGAAGAGGTTTATTGGTATTGGGACTTGAATATTCAATTAAGAATGTTCTGGCCTGGGGTAAATCTTGCAAAACAGGTTTTCCGGAGTGGGCAATTTTCAAGCCTTCTTGAATCCAGAATTCGGTGGATATAAAAAGATTTAAAAAGCCCTGAATCACCTCAAATGATTGTACCCATTCAGCATTATTTACAAGCCATTCTCCTATTACTCGAGCTGTGTCAGCAGGGGGTTTTCGGGTTAATTTCAACAATGGAAATACAACCAGCGTTATATCCCCCTTGTAATCGGGATTGGTGGGCTCAATCCTGACTAAAGATGGCTCTGGTTCCACACCAAAAATGTCTTTAATCCCCTCCGAAATCCGTGATACCAGATATTGATAAATATTCATTGAAGCTCTTAAATTTAATTTTTATAATACACCTTTAAAGCGTGGCAAAGTTAAAGCAGACAGTACAAATGGAAAGAACAGCCTTACTTTATTTAAAAGGAGAATCGACTTCTTTTGCAAAATGTCTGTATACCAGTTTGTCCAGAAAAACAGGAAAGAACTTATTCACCCATATTG
>CAYNBC010000138.1:2336-5217 GCA_964395255.1 uncultured Sphingobacteriales bacterium
CCCATATTGTGGCCTTTCCCAGAGTAGATAAAAACAAATAATTTTTTTTCCGGTAAGTGGCCCTGACAATTCGTTGAGCTACCTCCCTTGCGGTCATCATTTTGCTTTCGTTACGGGGTGAAGTTCCCTGCTCTGTTCCATTCGATACCAGGGCAGTTTTTCGGATATTGGTAGCGACAAAACCTGGAGCGGCAATTAAAATATGTAAACCATCTTTATAATGCTCAGTTCGTAAAACTTCATAAAAACCATTCAGTGCAAATTTTGAAGCTGAATAAGCTGTACGCCCGGGCAGCCCTCTAAAACCAGCCGTTGACAGAACGCCAATGATGCTTCCCCGGGATTCAAGCAAATAAGGAAGAGCAAATTTGGTAGTATAAACACTACCCCAGAAATTGGTATTCATAACACGGTGCATGACATCCAGATCGAGGTCTTTAAACATAGCTCTCATGGAAATTCCCGCATTGTTGACAAGAATGTCAATTTTATGAAAGCGCTTGATAGTTTCGTCAATAATCCTTTTACAGCTCTCCATATCGGCTACATCCGCCTGGACAATCAGGGTTTCCACACCGTTTTTTTTACACTCTGTTTCAGTTTCAAGGAGCCTTTCCTGGTTTCTGCCTACCAGAACTAAATTTGAACCATGTTTGGAGAACTGAATAGCACATTCTTTTCCTATGCCCGATGAAGCACCGGTAACAATAGTCACTTTTCCTTTAAACATAAAATGATTTACTTACAGGTTCGATGCAAAGATAGGTAAAATAAAATCACTTATTCGATAATGAGTTTCTGCCCTACACGTATGGTATTGTCTTTCAGATTGTTTAGTTCTTTAAGTTTTTGAACAGTTATATTATATTTTCTGGCTATGGAAAAGAGTGTTTCATCGACCTGCACAACATGATATTTTCTTCCGGCAGGTTCATTGAGACGGTTGTAAGGAATGTTTGTATTTTCAGGTTTAACGGAACCTTCAACGATGAGCTTCTGCCCGGCTGCAATATAGTCGGAAGTCAGGTTGTTAAGCTCTTTAAGCCTTGTCACTGTTGTATTATATTTTCGAGAAATAGAGTAAAGGGTTTCTCCTCTTTGAACGATATGATATGTTGCATTCCGGGTGCTTGCAGGTGTTGTTTTTTGTACTTTTGTTTGGCCCGGTGTTGTTGATGACACAGGCTTTTTGATAAAGGGGTCTTCAACGCTATATGTTGAGCTTGATACCGGTCTTTCCGGGAGCTTGATAATGAGCTTCTGACCGGGCTCGAGCTCATATTTTTCCAGTTTGTTTTTAGAAATCAGGTCAATGATGGTTGTATTGTATTTACGGGAAATAGTATAAAGGGTTTCATCGGGTTGTACAATATGAAACAGCGTGTCTGGTTGTTGTTCCTTAACCTCCTGTCCGGTATTCTCCGTGACTTCATATCCCGGTGAAGTGTACATGCCACCTTCCACAGGCTTTTTAATGAGCAAAGTATCTCCTTCTTTTAAATAATCTGAGCTCAGTTTATTCCATTCTTTTAATTCTGCCACACTTACTCCATATTTGCGTGAAATAGAATAAAGTGTTTCTCCTTTGTTTACAAAATGAAATTTAACTTCTGTAGAAGGAATATTTCTGGGTTCGGTAACTGTAAGCTTTTTGGTTTCACCTGTTTTTTGTGCTTCCTTATAAATATCGGGTTCGACTGATTCATTCAAAATATCCTCAACTTTTTTCTCTGAAGACAAATCGCTTTTTTCATGTTCAACAGTATTGATATTTTCGCCAATGGGTTCAACCTCTTCAAAGCCAGCTACATTTTCCTGTCCCGATTCTACCAGTTTTTCAGAAGGTTTGATTTCCACTTCCTTTTCAGGTACTGGTTCATTTTTCACCATTTCTTCCAATTCGTTACCCATTTCTTCTTTCTTTTCGGTAATCACCCTCAGCTCGGGTTTTTCTTTGCGGGAATTTTTCAGATAAATAATTTCACCTACGGCAGGTTCTTCCCCGGGTTGAAGTAAATTGTATTGGAGCAGACTGGCAAGCTTAACACCATATTCCTGGGAAATTTTATACATGTTATCGTTTTCCTTCACAATATGATAGCTTTCGCGGGCTCTTGTTTTTTTGGGTTTCAAATAAAGAATAGTACCGGCTTTTAAATCATTTTCAGCCTCCAGGTCATTATATGCCAGCAATGTATTTACATCCATCTTAAATTTTCGGGCTATGCTCTGATAGGTTTCGTTGTTTTTTACGGTATAGGCTGTAATGCCATTGTATTTAAAAGTCTGGCCGGCTCCCGGATTTTTATCGGCTTTGGCTTGCTTATAGGCAGCAACATTATCGTACAAATACAATTTATGTTTTTGAATGATATCAATCAGCAATTCAGCATAATTTCTCCGTGTGGCATATCCGGCTTCTTTTAATCCCCTGGCCCAGCCTTTATAATCGGTAGGGTCAAGAGCAAACAGACTTTCATAGCGCGGATTAGTTCGAATAAAATCTGAATGGTCCCGGTACGATTCCTCTACTGTTGGATATTTTCTAAAACATTCATTGTCCCTGTCATCATCCATGTAAAATTCATCTCCGGCCCAATTATTACCGCACTTTATTCCAAAATGGTTATTGGCCTGCCGGGCAAGATAACTGTTACCATTACCCGATTCAAGAATTCCCTGAGCCAGTGTTATGCTTGCCGGAACACCGGTTCTTTCCATTTCCTGTACGGCCAGGTCCCTGTATTTTTTGATATATTTCTCTGTGGGTGTTAACTCCGATTCACTCTTATTGAGATAAGGGTCAACAAATACAGTGGTTTTTTTCGTGGTTTTACAGGATGATATTACGAAAATTAACGAAACTACCAGATAAAACCAT
>CAYNBC010000138.1:5227-6398 GCA_964395255.1 uncultured Sphingobacteriales bacterium
TTTTTATTCAAATTTAACAATTTATTCAGCTTTTTCGTATATTATTTTACTTAAATTATTTTGGTTCAGATATTTAGCAGAAACACGAATGATGTCTTCCCGTGAAACCTGGTGAATCTTATCCATATATTCTTCTCTGCTTCTAATTTTATTATAATAAGCCAGTTGTCGGGTAGCATAAAGCAAACTGCTCATAGGCTTATCAAACAGCAATGAGTAGACACCACTGATTTGTCTTTTCGCACGGTTAATTTCAGATTCCTTCACCTTTTCTTGTTGTAATTTATCAAGCTCATCTTCAACCACTTTAAGAGCTTTTTTAAGCTTCTGGGAATCCGTTCCAAAATGAATATAAAACAATCCACTTTCGCGGAACAGGTCCAGAGAAGAATGCACCTGATAAACAAGTCCATATTTTTCCCTGAGTTTCATGAACAAACGGCTGCTCATCCAATCACTTCCCAGAATTGTGTTTAATACGGAAAAGGCATAACGCTCTTCATGGCTGACAGGAAAAGTACGGCAACCCATGATGGCATGACATTGTGCATAGTTTTTTTTCTGATGAAGACGAAACACCCGGTAATCGGGTATTGAATCCATACCTGCTTTATTCTCCCCTGCTGGTAGCCAGTTGATAAAAGTTGATACTTTATGAAATACTTTTTCAGGATTAAAATTACCAGCAACAGCGATAATGGTGTTCGGAGCCGAATAATTTTTTTTAATATATGAAATAATATCTTCCCGGTTGATATTATCCAGACTACTGTATGAGCCCAGAATACAATAGCCCAGCGGATGTCCTTTAAAAATTTCTCTGTAAAAATGGTCATTGATGGTTTCGGTAGGATTGTCCAGATACATATCAATTTCTTCTTTGACAACCTCCTTTTCCTTTAGCAATTCATATTCGGGAAACTGCGATTGGGTATATATATCAAAAAGGAATTCCAATATCCTGTTGAGATATTTTTTTTCAGCTATCGAATAATAAACCGTGTGATCCCGGGAAGTAAAAGCATTCACTTCCCCACCAACAGATTCAATACGGGATAAAATTTGAAAAGAGCTTCTTTTTTTTGTTTTTTTAAAAATAGTATGCTCGATAAAATGGGAAATGCCCATTAGTCGCTCTTCCTCATTGCGGCTACCGGCATCTGCGTAAATA
>CAYNBC010000139.1:0-5530 GCA_964395255.1 uncultured Sphingobacteriales bacterium
AAGGGATAGTTCTTTCAGAAGTCTTCCATCCATAGAATAAATATAAACTCTGATTGTACCATCTCCATGAATCTCAATAGAATCGCCTCCCGTGATTATTTCAATATTTGCCGGTGGTGAGTTAAGGTCAGTCATGGATGATGAAGGACTCATCAGCCATAAAATAGCATCTTTGAATTCCCGTGCCCAGAACCATTCTGAATGTTCACCATCACTTTTAATCACACATTTTAATTGTTCTGAACCAAATCCCATAAGAGTCAGAGTATCTTTCATCATTCGTGTTGACCGGGCTATGGTAGATTCTTTTTCTCCAGCAAGAAGGTATAATCTGGCCGAGGGTAAATAACCCCTGGAAACTGTATAGCTATAAATGGAATCGGAAAACCAGTAGGAGGGTGAAAAAATAAGCGCTTTACCGAAAATACCGGGATACTTAAAAAGGGCATAATGGGCCAGAAAAGCCCCCATGCTTGAACCTCCAATTATGGTTTTATCTGCATCTGGAAGGGTTCTGAAGGAAGAATCTATCCCCGGTTTTAACTCTTGGATCAGAAAATCCAGATACAAATCGCCTTTACCACCTCCATATTGTTTATTCACAAAAGGGGAATACTCATCAATCCTTTGCATGCCGCCATTTTCTAAGGCAACAACGATAACTCCATTAAAGCCGCTTTTTTCAAGTTCATCCAGCGTTTCATCCACTTTCCATTCTCCGGCAAAAGCCGTTTTATCATCAAAAATATTTTGACCGTCCTGTAAATAAATAACAGGGTATTTCTGTAGAGAGGAATTATAGTCAGCTGGCAGATAAACCCAGATTCGGGCATTTCTATTCAGCTTTTTGATAAAAACCGTATCCCATAAAATGACATGTTCATTGGCCGTAGAAGGGGAACCTCCACCCAGGTCTTCCCAGCTGAGAATTTCACATTCCACAGTATCTCCGTTTCCGTAAGTATATTTTCTGTTCGGTCTGTAGCCTCCGTTTTCATTTCCTTCAACAGTTTGCCATGAACCTCTGGTAAATTTAAACTCGATAGTACCACTTCCGGGTGGCAAACTTAAACCCCAGGTGTTGTCAGCTAAGCGGTTCATTTTATATTTTGGGTCACCGGGATTCCAGTTGTTCAAATTGGAAGCAAAATAAATATCATCCCCGGGTGGTGTGTTCTCGGGTATTTTATAAACATGAATGTATAATTGTCCGCTGACTCCACCCGGAAAGCATAAGAGTAAGATAAAAAGCCATGAAGAAATAGCTTTGATTAGTTTTTTTCCTGAGTTTGCATCCATGAGCAAAATTCTTTACCGGTTTGAAAAAACTCATTTACAATCTGTTGTATGATTTGAGATGCAGGAAGAATTTCATCGATGAGTCCTGAAATCTGTCCGATTTCCAGTTCACCTTCTTCCAGGTCACCTTCAAACATACCTTTTTTAGCTCTTCCTTTCCCCAATTTTTCCTTTAATTGTTCCGGACTGGCTCCTTTGAGTTCCAGCTCTCTGATTTCATGAAAAAACTTGTTTTTAATAAGTCTGACCGGTATTACCTGTTTCAAGACAAGCTGTGTATCGCCTTCTTTTGATTCAATAACGGCTTTTTTAAACAGGGGATGAGCTGAAGATTCTTCGCTGGCAACAAAGCGGCTTCCTATTTGAACACCTTCAGCTCCCAGCATCATGGCAGCCAGCATTCCACGGCCTGTTGCAATGCCGCCTGCAGCAATGAGAGGTATATGGATGGCTTTTCTTACCTGCGGAATCAGAGTAAATGTTGTATTTTCTTCAATACCGTTATGACCACCTGCTTCAAAGCCTTCAGCTACAACGGCATCTACACCCGCTTCCTGGCATTTAACAGCCAAACGGCTACTGGCAACAACATGGGCTACTTTTATACCGTGGCTATGAAAAAAGGATGTCCATTTTTTAGGACTTCCGGCAGAAGAAAAAACAATTTTAACGCCTTCCTCAACGATTATTTTTACATGTTCCTCTGTTTGGGGATAAATTAATGGAAGGTTGACACCAAAAGGCTTATCCGTTGCTTGTTTGCATTTGCGGATATGTTCCCGCAAAGTATCGGGATACATACTGCCTGAACCAATGAGGCCAAGGCCTCCCGCATTGCTGACTGCAGCAGCCAATTCCCAGCCACTGCACCATATCATACCTCCCTGTATAATGGGATACTTAATAGCAAAGAGTTCGGTAATTCTGTTTTTAATCATGGTTATGATCTTTATAATTTTTTTCTCCTGCTGTTATTTCTACATCCAATGTGTTTTGAGGTGGCGGAATAGGGCAGGAGTAGCGATGATTGTAGGCACAGTAAGGATTATATGCATAATTGAAATCAAGGATGATAATATCCCCTTCAGGAATTAAAACATCCAGAAATCTTCCGCCTCCATAGGTTTCTTTACCCGTGGTTTTATCTCGGAACGGAACAAACAAATATTTTCCATATTCGGGATGATTTAAATGCTCCATACTCTGGAAAAGGTCAAGTTTGCATTTTTTTCCCTGCAAACGAAAATGGGCTTCACCATATTTTCTGTAAAGGGGTGTTCGTTCAGTTGTGGTTTTCATTTCAAAAACAGGTTGATCAGGGGTTCTGATAAACTTTGCTTCTATACGGTATGAATAATCGACAGGGTAATAATTCAGGCCCTTAAAGTTTTTTATTTCCTCTTTTTCCAGCGGACTTTTTTCAGGATTGATGAATTCAAGATTTTTATCTTTCCTGAATTGCTCTACTTCCTGAACATATCCTGCAGGTGTTTTCTTGCATGATAGCCAGAATAACATGACTATAACACCGGATATGAAGTATACAGTTTTCATGAGTCAATACATTTGTTTGCAATTTTAAGAAAAAGCTTACCGATTTCTTTTTCACTATAATTTTTAACAATCAGTTCGAAAGCCTTTCCGGCTACTTTCCTGTTTAGTTCCGGGCTTTTGTAGATTTCCTTTATTTTTTTCGCCATAGCTTCGGGATGATGGGGACAGAGGAAAATATTCTCATCATCAGTAAAAATTTCACGAATTGCAGGAGAATCCATGGTTATGGTACTTTTACCCATAGCAGAGTATTCATAAACTTTGTTAGGTATCACTGTATAAGCTTTTACTGAATCGCCAAATATACCCAGACAAAGGTCAAATCTGGAGATATGCTCAGGTAACATATTTTCAGGAAGCCAGGGAATTAATTCCACTGACTCGAGATGCCATTTTTTGCATAATTTTTCAAATAAAGGAAGTTCCCGTCCCTGTCCTATCATGACAAAGCGAATCTTCTTTTCTTCTTTCAGTAAATAAATGGTACGGGCAATTTTTTCGATACCATGCAGAGGTATATATCCGCCAACATATCCTACTGTAAAATATTCATTTTCAGTTTTGTCCTGATCTTCAAGCGGGTGGAAAATTTCTGTGTCCACACCAATGGGTAATACTTCGATTCTGGCCGGGTCGATTTTAAATAGTTTTGAAAAATAATCTTTATGCTGTTTTGTATCAGCGAGGATAAAATCTGCTGTTTTGAGAGCCTTTTTATCCCTGTAAAAATTTTTCAAAGCACCCCATGAAATAACTGGATAATTCCGGTAATCCCTGACAAAAGTCATATATCGTGAAATGAGCGGGTCGAATAAAACCGGTTTATTTAAATATTTCGCTGCAGCAATAAGCGATTTATGGGAAAAGGAAGGAAAAAAAACAATATCGTATCGCTTTTGGACTTCAACAAATTTAGTCGTATCAAAGGATAAATCGGGACTAAAAGGAAAATGCCCAACGTAGCAACCATGAAAGCCCAGTCCTTTAATGATGATTCGGGTACGGTTGTATTCCCGGTTATATTTACCTGCAAATAGCACTTTCATAATCAGGGTATCTGGATATATTTATGGGTCTGAAGTGATAATCTCCATCCCTGTTGGCTTTTGATAAAATCGACCAGCAATGGGATAATTTTATTTCTTCTTCTCCATTCAGGTTGCAGGAAAAGCATGGCAGCGGGTTTGTGTTGGTCAACAAATTGGCGTGCAAATTCCAGTTCAACCTCATTGGAAATGACAAATTTTATCTCATTAGCAAGAGGAATAATATCTTCCCTTACAGGCATAATTCGTTTGGGTGAAAGGCACAGCCAATCAACTTTACCCTGAAAAGGATAGGCACCCGAAGTTTCCAGGTGCACCTGAAAACCCTTATTATTTAATGCTTTGCTGAGCACGGCCAGTTTGTCGTATTGATATAAAGGTTCTCCTCCAGTAATAACAACGGTATGGCATGTATTGATATTCAATTGGTTCAGAATATCATCAATGCTTAATTCCACCGAATCATCAGGGTTCCAGGCATCTTTAGTGTCACACCAGCTGCAACCAATATCACAGCCGCTGAACCGTATAAACCAGGCCGGAGTACCAGTATGGAATCCTTCTCCCTGCAGGGAATAAAATATTTCCTTTATTTTCAGTGTGCTCATTTTATAAATTTCTTCTTTTACGCGCTATTTTAAGAGTATTGCTCAGCAACATGGCTACGGTCATGGGCCCAACACCACCTGGCACCGGTGTAATGAAGGAACAAAGTGGAGCTACATTTTCAAAGTCAACATCACCGACAAGACGGTATCCGCTTTTTCGGGTCGAATCAGGAACTGCATTGATGCCTACATCGATGACTACGGCTCCTTTCTTTACCATATCAGATTTAACAAAACGGGCCTTTCCAATGGCTGAAATGACAATATCAGCCTGCCGGATATAATGTTCAATGCCCGAAGTACGGCTGTGTACAAGCGTAACCGTGCAATTACCCGGATAAGATTTCCTGCCCATCAAAATGGCCATGGGCATGCCAACAATGTTACTTCTGCCAATGACAACGCAATGTTTTCCTTCAGTTGTAATTTTATAATAACGAATCAGCTCAAGTATTCCCCCGGGTGTAGCAGGCAGGACAGAATCAATATTCTTAGCCATTCTGCCAATATTTACCGGATGAAATCCATCAACATCCTTATCCGGAATGATGGCTTCAATGACATTGTTTTCATCAATATGGGCGGGCAAAGGCAACTGGACAATAAAACCATCAACATTTTCATCATGATTCAAGTCATTAATTAAATCCATCAAGCTCTTTTCAGTTGTTTGTTCCGGCAAATGAATAAGGGAAGACTCGATACCTGTTTCCTTGCAGGCTTTTATTTTGTTGTTAACATAGGTTTTGGAAGCAGCATTTTCGCCTATCATAACCGCAGCCAGATGGGGAGGTTTTATCCCTTTTGATTTCCAGCTTTCCACTTCAGCTTTGATTTGATTTTTCAGGTGGTTTGCTACTGCTTTTCCGTCAATAATTTCCATATGTTAAATTTATATTTTTGAGGAACAATAACTTTCAAAGCGCCAGGCTCAACCTCCACTTTCAAGCGGTCGGAGTCCTCATAATCTTCCCCGTCAAAATGTACGGGTACTTTTTCGTTTCTCACAAGAGTTACGCTTTT
>CAYNBC010000139.1:5540-6397 GCA_964395255.1 uncultured Sphingobacteriales bacterium
TACCAGAGGTGAGCGGTTGATGTTCCGGTAAAAAAGTTTGAATACCAGACCGGCAATATCAATAATCCTGGGGCGCTTCATTACCACAATATCCAGAAGACCATCATCTACTTCGGCCCGGGGAGCTATGTATGCATTGGCGCCAAACTGGGCGGCATTGGCAAAAGTGATTAAAAAGGCTCTGGAACTCAGTTTTTTACCATCAATTTCAAGATGATAAAGTCCGGGTTCATAATAAAAATAACTACGAAGAATGTATTTCACATAGGGAAGGACGCCTCTTTTTTTATTTTTATTGTATTCGCGTGCCATCAAAGCATCAAAGCCAATGCCTGCCGTGGTTACAAAATACCTTTCATTGATTTTACAAGCATCAATGGCTTTGACTTCACCTTCCAGCAATAATTTTAGTGCACTCGAAATCCTGAAAGGTATCCGGAGATGACGGGCAATACCATTGCCCGAACCCATGGGAATAATGCCCAGAATTTTATCGGTTTTAACGATGGTATTCACAACCTGATTAATAGTCCCATCACCACCAACAGCGGCTACAATTTTTGTGTCCGGGCTTAAATTGTTCTTAATTTTTGAAGCTATATCATCATGTTCAGATTCCCAGTAAATAACTTTGTAAGGAACTTTGTTGCCGTAAGTTCGTTCGAGTATTCTTAAAAACCGTTTTTTACTTTTACCTCCTGAAACAGGATTAACTACAAACAATATTTCTGCTGGCTCATGCATGAATGTGCAAAGATAAAAGAACGCTTCTCATTTTCATCTTAGTTCAGGCAACCAAATTTTAAAACATTCATCTATAATGTAAATTTTGTAAATTTATGAACCTAAAATTATCA
>CAYNBC010000140.1:0-6395 GCA_964395255.1 uncultured Sphingobacteriales bacterium
AATAAATCCCTGATTAAAAAAACCTTTTTCCGGATTTTGATTTTCAGAATATTCTTACAAAACTGGAAGTTTTCAGAATAAAATCACACGCCAGGGAAACAGCCATATAAATGAAAATTCAAATATTTGCACAAGAATGAATCCATGACGTACTATTTTTACATCTTAAGGCACCTCATAAAAGCTATAAGCCTGAAAAGGACCATCAATGCAGCCCGCTTACTGGCAGGATATTACCTGTCGAGGATTGTAAGAAAACCGGTTCACTGGGGTTATCCTTTAAATATTAGTTTCGAACCCACTAATATTTGCAATCTGGGATGTCCTGAATGCCCTACCGGCCTAAAACTTCTTAAAAGAAACCAGGGTAAGTTGAAACTGGAAAACTTCAAAAAAGTAATTGATGAAGTGTATGCATTTACACCGGCTTTGCTGCTTTATTTTCAGGGGGAACCTTTTTTAAATCCCGACCTTGTAAAGATGATTGAATATGCCCGTTCGAGAAAAATGTTTGTTTCTCTTTCCAGTAACGGACATTTTTTAAATGAAAAAACATGCAGGGAAATAGTCAGGTCGGGTTTGTCAAAAATAATTATCAGCATGGACGGAACAACGCAGGAAGTTTACGAAAAGTATCGGCAGGGAGGTCATTTACACATCGTGTTAAAAGGTATTGATACACTTGTTAAAATAAAAAAGGAAATGAACTCTCCCTATCCACTTATTGAACTTCAATTTCTGGTTTTCCGTTTTAATGAACATCAATTGGACGAAATAAAACAACTGGCACGGGAGAAAAGAGTTGACCACCTGGCATTAAAAACTGCCCAGGTTTATGATTATCAATTTGCCTTTGATAAAATCCCGCAAAACAAAAAATACAGCAGGTATGTTCTTAAAAACGACCATCAATTTCACTTAAGAAAAAAAGCTTACAATCATTGCTGGAAGATGTGGCATTCACCAGTGATTACCTGGGATGGAGCCATGGTACCATGCTGCTTTGATAAAGATGCAAGTTATCCGGCAGGAAATGTCTTTGAAAAAGGGTTTAAAAATGTGTGGCAAAACAAGACGATGAATGATTTCAGGTTTCGCGTGCTTACCCGGAGAAAGGAAATCGATATTTGTCAGAACTGTACAGAAGGATTATCATTCTGGATTTGAATTATGAAACAAAACGAATCATTTTTTCAGAAGGTTTATGAAGTGGTAAGGAAAGTCCCCCGTGGAAGGGTAACCACCTATGGATTGATTGCAACTTACCTTGGTTCCCCAGGTGCTGCAAGGATGGTAGGCTGGGCAATGAATGTTTCTCATCAGGCTTATCCTCCTGTCCCTGCACATCGTGTGGTCAATAGAAATGGATATCTGACCGGTAAAATGCATTTTCCTGCTCCTGATATGATGGAAAAACTACTTGAAGGCGAAGGGATAAAAATTGTAAATGACAGAATCGTAAATTTTAAACAGGTTCTCTGGAACCCAATGACAGAAATCAATGAATAAGTTCAAAATTAACTTCTTAGTTTTGAAAAAATAATGAAGTATGACTTTTGCCGATTTAGAAAGAAAAATAAAGCATTTAGACTCTTTGATAGGAAACACCCCTTTGCTGGAAATCCGTTTTCGGTATAAAGGTGAGCCCAGAATTATTTATGCAAAAGCAGAATATTTAAATCTGACAGGAAGTATCAAAGACCGGATGGCTTACCGGATACTATGCAATGCTATCCAGAAAGGCGCATTAAAGCCAGGAGATTGCATCATTGAAGCAACAAGTGGTAATACCGGAATTTCATTCTCGGCTCTGGGCAGAGCTCTGGGAAATGATGTTGTAATTTTTATGCCGGATTGGATGAGCAAAGAAAGAATAAATCTCATTTCCAGCCTGGGAGCAAAAATTCATCTGGTTTCCAAAGAAAAAGGCGGTTTTTTGGGCAGTATTAAAATGGCTGAGGAATTGGCCCAAAAAATGGAAAAATCATTTCTTCCGCGACAATTTTCGAATGAGGACAATTGTGAAGCCCATTATCTGACCACAGGTCCTGAAATATACTGGCAACTTAAATACAGAAATTTAACACCTGATGCTTTTGTTGCCGGTGTAGGTACCGGAGGAACCATCATGGGTACTGGTAAATATCTGAAAGAAAAAATTCCCCACATTAAACTTCATCCATTGGAACCAAGTAATTCACCCACCCTGAGTACCGGTTGCAAGGTTGGAAAACACAGGATACAGGGTATTTCAGATGAATTTATCCCTTCCATATTAAAACTTGACATGCTGGACGAAGTAATCAGTGTAGATGATGGCGATGCCATTATCATGGCTCAAAAACTGGCTTCAAAACTGGGTATCGGAGTAGGCATTTCTTCCGGTGCCAATTTTATCGGTGCGCTATTGGTTCAGGAAAAATGGGGTGCCGATAAAATCGTGGTAACTGTTTTCCCTGATGATAACAAAAAGTACCTGAGCACAGACCTGCTTAAAGAAGAACCTGTGAAAGAAGGCTTCTACTCTCCTGATATAGAACTTGTTTCTTATAGAAGCTTCAAGCGGGTTTGCCATACATGCTGCGACCCTGAAGAATGTGCTGAAAAAGAATTTCTTGAAAATGCTGATTTTGAATTGCCCGAATGCCCACGAAGAAATTCTCCTCCATGCCAGTTTTTAAAATGATTTGTATTTACTTCTAACCTCCTAATTGTACTGAAGCATTTACTTTTGCTTTAAAAAAATAAAATGAAACTGCCTCATCCTGTTCATGTAAATGATATTGCCAGAAAATACAATCTGGAAATTATTGGTAATAAAAACAACAAAATACACGGAATCAATGAGATTCACAAAGTAAAAAAAGGTGACCTTGCCTATGTGGACAATCCCAAATATTATTCTTTTACATTAAATTCAGAAGCAACAGTAATTTTAATAAATCAGAAAACGGAAGTTCCTGAAGGTAAAACCTTGCTTTTATGTGACAATCCTTTTGAAATTTATAATGCACTCGTAGAAACCTACATGACAAAACTTGAAACACCTGGTCCCGGAGCCTATATCAGTCCTCAGGCAAAAGTGGGTAAAAACTGCCGGATTTATCCAGGTGTTTATATAGCCAACAATGTTACCATTGGAGATGATTGCATTATCCATCCTAATGTCATGATTTATCCCAATACTATCATTGGCAACAGGGTTATTATCAAAGCCAATACAACTATAGGAGGAGATGCTTTTTATTACACCCACTTTCAAAAGTGGCATTCCTGCGGCCGTGTAATAATTCATGATGATGTGCATATAGGTGCCGGATGTACCATTGACAAAGGAGTTTCAGGCGATACGGTGATTGGCCGGCACACCAAACTGGACAATCAAGTTCATGTTGGACATGGTGTTACTATTGGAGAATATTGTCTTTTAACCGCTCAAACCGGTATTGGGGGAAAAACAACTATTGGAAACAAAGTTACCCTGCTTGGTCAGGTAGCAGTGATAAAAGATGTCAAAATCGGTGATGGAGCCACCGTTCTTACCAAATCGCTTGTTTCAAAAGATATCAAAGCAGGGGAAACATATTTCGGGTTACCCGCTCGTGAAAAATCACAGGTATACCGTGAAATGGCTATACTTAAAAAAATCGCTCAATTATATCCAGCTCTGCTGCGACTTGTACGGTATCAAAAGAAAAACTGACAGGTCATTTAACTGGCTGTACCAGCAGTGTTTGCCATTGAGAAGTATCCGGCAGTGTAGAAGGGTCATTGAGGTAAACTTCCAGTGAAGGTCCATTCAACTCAAAATTCTTCATTTCAATAAATTTCATCAATTTTTCCCATGTCTCCCCGGTCTTATCATAAGAACCATAATGAACGATGGATACCGCTTTGGTTGCTGGTAATTGTTCAATAACATAAGGTTCTTTTAGTTTTACCTCAGCCTCAACAGGAACGGGCATGGCTGCAGCCAGGTCAAAAGTATCCATGGCTTCGGTCCAGCTATAATAAATGGCTGAAGGTGCTCCCGATACAGTTAGATTTTGTTGGGTCAGAAACTCATGCAATTGCCCATAAGATTCTGTAAAAAAGGAAGTTAAATTGGCTGTGGCAACTCTTGACCTGATACAAACAAATTTTTGTTCCGGATAATCTTTGATTTCAAGGCCTGAAAAACATTTCTTGTAATTTTCTTCCACTGAAATCTTCAGATTATTCAACCCATTTTCAAAATCTTCGTTTAGTTGTTTGTTGCCTGCAAGGGCAAAATAGTACCTGGGAAATGGATTAACGCCCATCGAAAAACTAAATTCCCAGCTCACCCGCGTACTATCACCCATATCTTCAAACACAAATTTGATGGGGTGTTCATCATTTGACGGTTCAAAAATAATAGCTATATTGATTTCTTTTTCGGGAACAACATCTTTGATAACCATAGCACCATTTCCTTCGGTTTTGCTTTTCCAGCTCACCCGTGCCCCCGGGCCTTCTTCTGGTCCAGTGAACTCCTTAATCATGTTAGAGTCCTTAGCCTGCCATGGGTCCCAGCTATCCCATTTTCGGAAGTTATTGATATAGGGAAATACATATTTAACAGGTGCATGAATAACAACTTCCTTTTTTACTTGCACTTCATTGGGTAGAAACAATGAAATGATAAATAAAGAAATGAGAACAAGTAAAATAATCAGACCAATCCACTTTAATACTTTCATATTTCTACTTTTTAGTTCAATTAAGCGCTTAAAAAATTACCTGAGCAAATTTATAAATCCTTTGAAAATATATAATTTATCATGATAATCTTTCACTTCAGCAACCCAGAGATAAGTTTCTGTGGGCTGGGGAATACCTTTATAGGTACCATCCCAGAGATGATTTACATCATGGGTTTCAAAAATCAATTCACCCCAGCGATTATAAACTCTAAAAGAAATCAGTTCTTTGTAATATTTACCCTGTCCCTGAATAGGTAGGAGATTGTTGTTCGATTCACCGGGAGTAAAAGCCGTGGGCATGGGAAATTGAACTGGATAAGGAATGACTTCTATAGTTTTTGAAAAAGAATCCACACAACCGTTTTTGTCTTTTACAACAAGCACCAGCACAAATTTCCCTATGGAATCATAAAAATGAGAAGAAGCAAGACCGTTAGTATCATGTCCATCTCCAAAGTCCCAATAATATTCAACAATTTGATTTTTGCTTTGGTCCTGAATCCATACCTGAAGTGGTTTAAAACCGGATGAATCGGACACAGTAAAATAAGCTGTAGCTCTGATAACATCGAGTGTATCTTCCCGGAATTTGCTGCATAACCCGTTTGAATCCGTAAAAATAATTTTGGGGTAAAAACGACCCGTTTTAAAATAAGCATGTACCACAGTATCACTCAATTCACTGATAACATTGCCATCACCAAAATCCCAGTTTAATGAGCCCAGATTTTGTTTCTTAGTAAGGAAAAATGAAAGAGGAATCCCATAACAAACAAGTCTTTTTTCAGGTTGAAATTCGGCTACAGGCCCATTTACTTCAATGTATTCTTTTTTTATTAAAGTATCAGAACATCCAAAATCTGAAACTACAATCAAACTGATATCATATTTGCCCGGTTCAAGAAAATTATGAACCGGATTCTGGAATGAAACAACCGGTGTATTGTCTCCAAAACTCCAGTACCATTCCGTTAAGTTATATTTCTTGTTTGTGGTATCATAAAATTGAATCAATAAAGGATAACACAAACCGGTTCTTTTTTCGGCATAAAAAGCCGCTTCCGGCTTCGGATGTACACGAATATAATTTTCTTTAAACATAGAATCAGTACAGGCGTGATTATCTTCGACCACTAGAGATACTACATAGTTTCCCGGTACTGTATAAACATGAACGGGATGAGTAAGCGTTGAATTCTGGCTGTCACCAAAGTACCAACGATAAACAAGATTTTTACCTTCCGAACGGTTTACAAATTGAACAGACTGATTCTGACATATATCTGTTTTCACAGCTTCGAAATCAGCACGGGGTTCATAAATGGTTATATAATCATTTTTAAATACTGAGGCATTGCATGCAAGCTTATTAACCACATTTAATTTAATGGTGTATTTACCGGGAAATAAATAAATATGAACAACGGAGTCACCCTGAGCCGACTGACCATCTCCAAAGTCCCAGACAATTTGTGTTATACCGGTATCCGAAGCTCCCTTGAACACAAAATGGGCATCAGCTCCGGCACAACCAAAAGTGTCGCCTGTAAAATCCACCTGAAAATCCAGTATCGAAACCATTTTTTTTACGGTATCCGAGCAACCTGATGTATCGGTAATAATCCTCGTTATCCAATATTTGCCGGGTTTTGTATAAATGTAAGAATTCTG
>CAYNBC010000141.1:0-1080 GCA_964395255.1 uncultured Sphingobacteriales bacterium
GAATACTGTACAGTTTTGCCAATTCTTTTAAAAAGCCAGCATCCGGGTAGTCAGGGTATTGCTTTAAAAATTTTTCAATATCTGAATCTTTAAAACTATGAAGCCGGTTTTTAAGAATGTGTTGCCAGGCTTCGCGGGTATGCGGGTTATCAGGGTATTTCCGGATAAAGGCATAATAAGATTCTATTTTATGGTCACGCGTAAACATCCGGTAAATGGAATCTTCAGCGGCTTTTTTAAGAGGGTGGTCGGGGTACTGTTTTATGAATTTTTCGTAACCTTCGATATTTTGATTTTTTACAGCTTTCATATAAAGCAGATAAATGAGTTTTTCCCGTGCATTTTCAATCTGAGGAGCATCCGGGAACTTTTGCATATATTGCTTGTATGCCTGTATGGTATTTCTGGATCTGGCTTCCTCGTATGCAACCTGGTACAACATTTCCAGAGCCTGAGGAATCCATGTAGCATGGCTATATCTGTTTATCAATGTTTGGATTTGCCGGGAATCATGGGCAGGAGTTTCATTGAATTTTTCCCAAATCAACGCATCAATTCGTTGATGCAAATGTTCAATCATCGTACTGTCGAGAAAAAATTTCTTTTTTCTTTTCCCGGAATCATGAAGTTTTTGTGAAAATTTTTGCAAGCATAATTCAATGAAGAAATGGGCTGTATCGAGGTTCTGATAAGGGCTTTGTTCGGAGTAAAGAAGTGCCAGTCCATAAGCGCTACCTGCGGTATCCCTGGATAAATTTTTAGTAAAAATGTCTTTTGCACGGGAATAATTATACAATGTAAGCTCTTTAAAGCCTTTTCTCAGACTCTGTGAGTTAAGCTCCAATGAAAACAATAACCCTGCAATGAAAAGAAATATTAATATTTCAAACTTTCCTTTTCTGGAATTTTTAGCCATTCTTCTTTCAGGAAACATGTTCAAAGTGTAACTTCTCTTTGAGCTTAATCAATTCGTTGACTGTCGGGGAGGGGTTCTCAAGGGAGGATGTAAGCCTTATTATTTGATTTTGATTTCGTTGAGATATTCCGTATGCGTAAGCTTTATCGTAATATGATAGAATG
>CAYNBC010000141.1:1090-6386 GCA_964395255.1 uncultured Sphingobacteriales bacterium
GATTTGAGTAGCTTCAAGGAGATGGCATTTTAAAATCAATTCACTGGCCATTTTGTAATTATTATAACCGAGTCTTTTGATAATTTTCTTTAACGAAGCCAATAATTCTTCAGGAGGAAATTGACCGTAGTCCTCAACCAATTTTTTAATCCTTTGTTCGGTAGGTGTGTCAATAAATACAAGCGGAGCGTTTCGAATCTGGATATAAAGTTCTTCGGGTACATGGCAGCGGCCAATTAAGCGGCTTTCGTCTTCGACCCATATGACTTCATTTTTGTCAAATGTGAAAAGTTCTTCGAAAATCAGATTTTCAAAATATTCTGTCGAAGGTTGTTGATTTTGCCCAAGAGCACCGAATGCTGAACCTTTATGGTTGGCCAATTTTTCCAGATTTAACACCCGTTCTCCACGCTGTGCCAGTTTTTCGAGCAAATCGGTTTTTCCGGCACCGGTATAGCCTCCGAGTACCACGAGCCTGAAAGATTGCTGGAAATATTTCCTTAAAAATCTGCGATAAGTTTTATAGCCACCTGTGAGGGTATAGGTTTTGTAGCCTGCCTGTTCGAATAACCATGCCATGCTGTTGCTTCTCATTCCTCCTCTCCAGCAATGAAAGATATGTCTGGAAGATGGAGCTTTATTGTCAGCTTGAATGATATAATCGGCAAGCCGTGATCCTACCAGCGTTAATCCTTCAAGTACAGCTGCTTTCTTTCCTTTTTGCTTGTACAAAGTTCCAACCTGAGCTCTTTCTTCATTGGTAAAAAGAGGCAGATTCATAGCACCGGGAATGTGTGCTTTCTCATATTCTGCAGGCGTTCTTACATCCCATACGGGCATTTCCTTACGCAAACGAAAGAACTCTTCTATGTTTAATGGCGTTGTCATGGAATATGCTCTAAAAATTCAAGTGTGTCAATATCATCCGCATAATCCCAGAGTTCAGGGCTCTGGCTTTTTCCAAAAGGAACACTGCCTGGAACATGTTCTGGTCGGGAAACTATAATTTGTACATGCTCTTTTAAATCCTGAATTTGATGAAGTAATTTCGGTAAGGAGGTATAAAACTCATAGTGGATAACACCCAATGGGGAAGCAAGCGCGTTATCTTCTTTCAATAAAACAAATCCATTATCCAGAAACTCTTCCTGATTGACCAGAAATATGCTTTTATGATATATGTAATTATTCTTGTACTTGTCATGGTTGAGCAAAAGGTCAGACCACTCATTCCAGTATTCAAGAATTTTTTCTATATGCATATTATCAGGTAGATAGATTTTGGAGACACTCCGGCACCCCATGCCAAAATAGCAAAATATATCGTGAGCCAGATTTTTTAAATCATTTTCGTTTTCATCACCTGTTAAAATAGCCAGTGAATTCCGGTTTCTTCTAATGATATGCGGATAACGGGAAAAATAATATTCGAAATATCGTGCTGAATTATTGCTTCCTGTAGCAATCATGGCGTCAAAGGAAGGAAATAAATCTTCCACAAGGTGGGTTTGTGCTTTCCATTCAGGAATAAAACGGAAAATAACTTCCAGCAGAAATGGTAAAAGTTTGTTGTCTCTGGATGACATTTTCACCAGTGCATGATGTCCGCTTATCCAGACACAGAGTAAATCGTGAAAACCCACAAGTGGAATATTTCCTGCCATAGTAATGCCTACTTTCTTTGCTTTTTTGACAGGAAGATGGTATGGCGATAACCATTTTTCCAGTTTGGGTTTGCTTAAATAATTGTCACATATCTGTTGAAGCATGTAACTGGTAAAATCCGGAATAAACCAGGGATTATGCAGATAAGTGGTTTCAAGTGTATCATGCCATTTACCGGTCTGTATTTGTTCCTTAATGTATTTACCGGCTTTATCCAGTTGTTCGATGAAATATTGTTGTTCCATATTTTTTGCGAAGTTAATGTTTATGAAATTTTTAGTAATTTCATAAACTTAAAAACAACAATAAAACAATGAAAAAATGCAAACAAAAGCTATAACCGATCAGAGTTATATACCCATGAGGTTGGAGCCATATTCTCGTTCTGAAATGGTATCACAACTCGTATTTGGTGAAATGTACACCATTCTTGACGAGTTCGGGAAAGATTGGTATTATGTAAAATCCATGGATGACGGTTATGAAGGATGGATTTCGATTGCTGCACCATCTTATGTGAATGACGATTTTATTGAAAAGTTCAATGATGAAACTCCTGTTTATTGTGCTTCATTGATTGCACAGGCAGGTAGTGAAAAGCGGTATGTTTATACGGGCTTTGGTTCTCGTCTTCCACTATTTTCCGATTATTCTTTTGAGTTACCCGGTGAATCATTTTCATTCAGAGGTGAATTTGTTATAGGGGATGGTAAATTAACTGACGAAAAATGGATTTCACTGGCTATGAGCCTTCTTGGATTGCCCTATCTCTGGGGCGGGAAAAGCTCATTTGGTTTGGATTGCTCGGGCTTTATACAACTCTTGTTTAAGCTAAAGAAAGTGAATCTGCCCCGGGATGCATGGCAACAATCAGAATTGGGTGCTGAAGTGGCTTTTGGACATCATAAACCCGGTGATGTAGCTTTCTTCTCGAACGCACAACAAAAAATAACTCATGTTGGACTTGTGCTTTCCGACCAAAAAATAATTCATGCATCAGGCTCCGTTCGTATCGATGAATTGAATACAAAAGGAATTTTTAACAAGGAACTGAATAAAATCACCCACGAACTCGCTTTTATTAAGCGGATTATTTAAATTTTTTTTGCTTTTGAAGATAATCTTTTAAAGCGTCTTCGAATACCTTTCTGGCAGGTGTATATGGGATGTTAAATATTTCCGATGCTTTTGAACCTGAATAATAAAAACCTGTTGATAGCAAAAAGGCATTAATGGAGTTAAGAGATGCAGGTTTTTGGCTTATATTTTCCCATAAATCACCCAACAAACCAAAAATTTTCAACAACTTACCGGGAAGAGGTACTATCCACGATTTTCTTCCGCTTATGGCTTTGTAAATTTTTGCCATTTCCCTGAATGAGTAGCATGATTCAGCCAGTATAAAAGCCCTGCCCGATACAGAAGATTGTAAAGCATGAATTGTAAACCGACTTACATCCACGGCACTTACCAGACTTTTTCCTCCTTCCGGACAAAGAATGATGCGATGGTTTAATTGTTTAAACAATCTTGCCGGTCCTGATGTTTCTTCGAAATTACCGATTATAAAAGCCGGATTCAATATTATCATTTTATCGAGTACTTCTTTTTTACTGCAGAGCAAAAGCTTCTGCGCTTTGCATTTACTATGGATATAACCTGATTTGTAAAATACCTTTTGAATTGATTTTGTTTCATTTCCCGGAGATTCTTTTGTTCCGGGTTGAAAACAGTTGGCTGTGGATATATACACTATTTTTTGAATATGTCCTTGACCGGCAACTTTTATGAGATTTTTTACAGGCCATACATGGTCTTTTTCATAATCCACAAAACAAGAGGATTTTTGAGAAGTGTTGGCAGCAGCATGTATAATGAAATCACAATCTCTGGAATTTTGTAGCCAGGCATCGCTATCTTCAAGGTTTCCTGTGCAATATTCTGCAATACAGGATTTTATGCCGGACAATTTGTCCTTATTTCTTATCCAGGCTTTCACTTCGTACCCAGCCTGGCAAAGATACCTTACCAGATAATGACCCAGAAAACCTGTAGCGCCTGTTAACAATACTTTCATTTTCAAAGATGAAGAAAATCCGGAGAAAAGTTTTAAAATATGTGATATTTTTCTTAACTTGGTTAAAAGAAAAAATAGTTGTTATTTTGATAACAGTAAATTCTTATATTTGTCCTGTTAAATGTTGTTCATCAAAAGCAGTTAATTATGTCAGCAGACTTCATATCATTTAATGTTAATTGTCCGCATTGCGGAGTATCATTCATGAATTCATACCAGCCTATACACGAAAAACCAAGTATCAGGCTAAAAATTAAAAGGGGCGAAGATGAGGGAATTATCCGCCTGTGTTCTATTTATGGTTGCTACGAACATGTGAGTGATATAGAACTGGTTAAAGATGAAATTTATGAGTTTTACTGCCCTAATTGCGGTCAGAAATTAAACATTGAAGAAAAATGTGAATCATGTAATGCCCCACTTGTAAGCATGAAACTTTCCATGGGTGGAAAAGTGCAAATTTGTTCACGCAGTGGATGTACCAACCACCTGGTAGCATTTAAGGATTTAACCACTGCCTTAAATAATCTTTACGAGCAGTTCGGTTACGGTAGTCCATCGGTGGATTAGCAAATCCGGGGTAATTGTTCTCCGGAAAGCATATCCAGTATACGTTTGCCTCCAATGGTGGTGACAAGCCATGCCTTGCCGGGATGTTGATTTGTAATATGGCCAATGATGGAGGCATTTTTTCCAAGCGGGTGGGATTTTATCAGGTCAAGGGCTTTTTCTGCCTGTTCTTTTTTAACGATAAACACAACTTTGCCTTCGTTGGCTACATAAAGAGGGTCGAACCCAAGCAATTCACATAAACCCCGTGTTTCTTCCCGAATAGGTATTTTTTCTTCAAATACCTCTATGCCCCAGTTACGGTTCAAAGCCAGCTCATACAGCAAGGTAGAAATTCCACCGCGGGTTGCATCCCTCATAAAATGGATTTCAATTTCATGTTGAATAAGTATTTCAATCAAATGATTGAGCGAAGCACAATCGGATAGGAGTTCAGTTTGAAAGTGCAGTTCATTCCTTTGTGCCATGATACACATGCCGTGATCTGCTATAGTACCGTTAATGATTACAGCATCACCAACTTGAATATGCTTCCCGGAAGAAATATCTTTTAATTGAGGATTTAAAACACCAATGCCAGCAGTGTTGATAAAAATTTTATCACATTTGTTTTTTTCAACCACTTTGGTATCACCGGTAACGATTTGAACACCTGCCTTTCGGGCTTCTTCTGCCATCGTTTTGACAATTTCTTCGAGCTCTTCCAGTAACAATCCTTCTTCCAGGATAAACCCACAGCTTAAATACAGGGGAGTAGCACCGGAAACAGCAAGGTCGTTGACCGTGCCGGCAACAGCCAGTTTTCCTATATTTCCGCCAGGGAAAAATACAGGGTCAACTACAAATGAGTCAGTAGTAAAAGCGAATAAAGAGGATGGTATTTCCAGTAATGCCGAGTCAAAATTTTCCTGTAAATCAAAAATTTTGAAATGCCGGGCAAAAATATTTTCAATCAGTTCTCTGGTGAGTTTACCACCACTACCA
>CAYNBC010000142.1:0-4644 GCA_964395255.1 uncultured Sphingobacteriales bacterium
GATATATCCGTTTTGTTGTTCATATATTTAGAAGCATTGCATATGTGTTTGAAAATCAATAATAATTTGCTAACAAACAAATGTTTATTTATTAACAATAGAGATATACATATATAAATTTGCACATATAAATATTGATTTCAAATGAAAACGAACCGCAGGGAATTTATTAAGATATCAACCGCAGGGTTGGCAGCTTCTGCTCTGACACCCGTAATGGTGAAAGAAGTGCTGGCAGGAAAACCTGAGAAAAATAACGAAAAATTAAAACGAACTCCTACATACTGTGAGGTTTGTTTCTGGAATTGTGCCGGCTGGGTTTATAGTGACGGTAAAAGCCAGATTTATAAAATTGAGGGAAACCTGGAAGACCCTCACTGTAATGGAAGGTTATGCCCACGCGGGACTGGTGGTGTTGGTATGTACAATGATGAGGACCGCTTGAAAAAACCCCTTATCCGCAGATTTACCAAATCGGGAAAAGCATATTTCGAAGAGGTTGATTGGGATGAAGCACTGGATTACACTGCTCAAAAGTTGCAAGAAATCAAATCCAAATACGGTAGTGAGAGTGTAGTATTACTTAATCATGGCAAGGGGGCAGCCTTTTTCCGGCATTTGATGAAGGCATTTGGAGCAGGAGCCATAGCCGCACCTTCCTATGCACAGTGCCGCGGTCCCCGGGAAGTTGGATTTAAAGCCACTTTTGGTAGTTCGGTAGGTTCACCTGAGCCCACGGATATACGCAACACCGATTGCCTGGTACTCATTGGTTCCCATATCGGTGAAAACATGCATAATGGTCAGATTCAGGAAATGTCGGAAGCTATCGACAGAGGAGCCACCATTATCACCGTTGATCCGCGTTTTAGTACGGCTGCCAGTAAATCGAAATACTGGTTACCTATCAGACCTGCTACGGATATAGCTTTGCTTCTGGCATGGATACATGTAATTATTTACGATGAACTTTACGATAAAGAGTTTGTCGAAAAATATACCACTGGATTTGAAGAACTTAAAGCTTATGTGAAAGACAAAACCCCGGAATGGGCGTATGGTTATACTACCATTGAACCTGCGTTAATCCGGAAAACAGCTCATGAAATGCATCATGCAGCACCACGGGTTATTATTCACCCGGGCAGGCATGTAACATGGTACGGTGATGATGCTCAGCGCTCCAGAGCTATAGCCATTTTGAATGCCTTGCTGGGCAGCTGGGGTAAACGCGGTGGCTTTTACAAAAGCGAAAAAGTTAAAATTCCCGCTTATCCGTATCCTCCATATCCCCGCATCCAGCATAACTGGAGAAATGCCATACCTGGAAAGTATAAACTAGCCGATTCAACCCTTTCTCAGGTTGTGGTTGAATCAACAATACCTGATAAAAATAGGGATTGGCGTTATCATGCATGGGTGGTATATGGCACCAACTTAATCAAAACATTGCCTGATAAGCCTACTACTTTAAAAGCCATAGAAAATCTGGATTTTATGGTAGTAGTAGACACCATGCCGATGGAAATTACCGGCTATGCAGATGTGGTTTTACCTGAATGTACTTACCTTGAAAGATACGATTTAATCCGGAGCTCAGGTCACAGAGAACCCAATATTGCGTTAAGAATGCCTGCTGTTCCTCCTAAATATGATAGCAAACCGGGCTGGTGGATTGCCCGCGAACTGGGACTTAGAATGGGGCTTAAAAAATATTTTCCATGGAAAGACATAGAAGAACTCCTTGATTGGCAATTGAAAAAAATCGGAACATCACTGGAAGAAATGAAAAAAGTCGGGGTGAAAAAATTTCCCCGTAAGCATGATGATTTGTATTTCCTTGAAAATAATCCTGATTATCAATTTAAAACACCAAGTGGAAAAATTGAATTGTATTCAACACTCTTTGAAAAAGCCGGTTATGCTCCGTTGCCCCCCTTTACAGAACATCCCCAGCCACCGGCAAAATATTATCGATTGATTTATGGCCGTGCACCCATGCATACCTTTAGCAGAACAGCCAACAACCCCAATCTGACTGATTTGATGTCTGAAAACAATATATGGATAAATCCTGCTGTTGCAAAAATCTGGAATTTAAAAAACGGGCAGGAAATCTGGCTGAAAAATCAGGACGGAGTGATTTCTACTTTTCCTGCCAAAGTAAGGATTACAGAACGAATCCGGTTTGATTCGGTTTATATAGTTCATGGTTTTGGACATAATCATCCTCAACTTTCCCGGGCCCACGGAAAAGGCGTATCCGATTCGGAAATGATTACACGGATTATGACTGATGAAGTAATGGGAGGTACCGGTATGCGGGGAAATTTTGTCACATTTTTAACTAAAAATCCATACAGGAGGGCTTAGATATGAGATATGCAATGGCCATTGATACAAAAAAGTGTGTAGGTTGTTCCGATTGTGTTGTAGCCTGTCAAACGGAAAACAATGTTCCGATAGGTTATTGCAGGGATTGGGTCGTAGAAATCAACAATGGAACTTATCCTCAACTTGAAATTGAAATCAGAAGCGAGAGATGTAATCACTGTGAAAATGCACCCTGTGTTCGCTGTTGCCCAACAGGTGCAAGCCATTTTGAAAGGGGAGGCATCGTTACTGTTACCCACGAAAAATGCATTGGTTGTGGAGCCTGTATTAGTTCCTGTCCTTATGATGCCCGTTATTCTCATCCCGATGGTTATGTTGATAAATGTACATTCTGTCTTCACAGGGTTGAAAAAGGTGAAAAACCGGCTTGCGTGGCTGTTTGTCCTACACATTGTATGTATTTTGGAGACCTTGATGACCCTGAAAGTGAAGTTTCAAAAATTTTAAGACAAAGAAAATTCAAGGTACTGGCTCCTGAAGCAGGTACTCAACCTCAAATTTTCTATCTGGTTTAATTTAAATAAGGTCAAAATGAGAGAAGAAATTATCGTTAGCGGAAGAATGAATCCTTATATTGACCCGGTGCTTAATATCTGGCACTGGCAAATCCCTACATATTTATTTCTGGGCGGTCTGGCTGCCGGGATCATGTTCTTTGCCGCTCTTTTTGTAATTCAGCATAAAGAAGATGAATTTAAGACTGCTGTTAAGCTGGGGCCGGTGCTGGTTCCTCTGGCTCTGGTTGTTGGCTTGTTCATGCTATTTCTCGACCTGAAACATAAACTGTATTTCTGGAGATTATATACTACTATAAGGTTTGAGTCTCCCATGTCGTGGGGTGCATGGACTCTTCTCCTGATTACACCTCTATCCATTATCTGGGTTGCCATGTATCTTGAAGATATTGGCAGGGATTGGAAAGATAAGTATTCCTGGATTTCTAAAGCAGCATCAAACCTCAACAGTTGGTTAAAAAAGTTCAAATGGGTTAATACATGGCTGCAATGGTTTCTTAAAAACAAAATAGGCCTTAGCTGGGTGATGATTGTTCTGGCAGTAATTCTGGGAATTTATACCGGCATCTTATTATCAGCGTTTAATGCCCGGCCACTCTGGAATACATCCATTTTAGGGCCTTTGTTCATGGTCTCCGGTTTTTCTACGGGAGCAGCTGTTATAATGTGGATGAGCGCTGATAAAAAAGAAAAAGAATGGTTTTCCCGCGCTGATTTACTCCTGATAGCCATTGAATTGTTTTTTATTGTCCACATGCTCATGGGATTTCGAGCATCGACTGAAGTGCAGATTCGCTCTGCAGAGCTCTTTCTCGGGGGCGAGTTTACGGCTGTTTTCTGGGTTTTTGTTATTTCAATAGGTCTGGTTATACGTGCTATTCTGGAAATTATCAAGCTAAAAGGATATAAAGTACCGGTATTCTTTCCTGCCATTATGATATTGCTGGGAGGTTTAATCTTCCGCTTTATCATGGTAGAAGCCGGTCAGATAACTCGTTATTTATATTAAAAATTCAAAGAAATGAAAGATCGTAGCAACGAATACATGAGGCCATATCTGGCGGGATTTTTATTAGGAATTGTGTTATTGCTTTCATTTTACATTTCCGGACGAGGATTGGGAGCCTCCGGTGCCATGAAAGCTGTTATTATGGAAGGTGCCCGGGGGTTTTCACCTGCCGTAGCCGAGCGTAATCCTTATTTTGCCCGTTATTTAAATTCTCCCGGAAGTCCTTTAAAATCCTGGGTTTTTATTGAGGTTCTGGGAGTTATGATAGGAGCCATACTTTCCGGAGCCTTGATGGGAAGATTAAAATTAAAGCTGGAACACTCCCCGAATATATCTGCCAGAACCCGGGTTTATGCTGCTGTAATTGGAGGTATGTTTTTTGGTTTTGGAGCTCAACTTGCAAAAGGCTGCACCAGTGGTGCGGCACTTTCGGGTATGGCATCGCTGTCACTGGCAGGTTATATTACCATGCTAGCCATTTTTGGTAGCGCATATCTTTTTGCCTGGTTTTTTAGAAAATTATGGATTTAAAAATGTTAATTATGGGACCTTTATTTACGAACGGTATTATCTCGGAAGAATGGAATTATTTTCTTGCCTTTATAATAGGTATAGGTTTTGGATTTATTCTGGAACAGGCTGGGTTTTCCACTTCAAGAAAACTGGTAGGTCTTTTTTACGGATATGATTTTGTCGTGCTCAGAGTTTTCTTTACAGCAGCTATTA
>CAYNBC010000142.1:4654-6028 GCA_964395255.1 uncultured Sphingobacteriales bacterium
CTGCTACTTTGGGACTCATATTTTTTAATTATTTTGGTTGGATTGATATTCAGCAAATTATGGTTAATACCACTTACTGGAAATCAGCCGTAGCCGGAGGAGCCATTATGGGATTGGGATTTGTTATCGGAGGATTTTGTCCTGGAACCAGTGTTTGTGCAGCTTCTATAGGGAAAATCGATGCCATGCTTTTTATTATCGGTGTTTTTGTGGGTGAATTTATCATGTTTGAAATTTTCCCCTTTATCAAATCATTTTATTATGGGGGTTATATGGGGAAAATCAAAGTCTATGAATTTCTGGGAATCAATCAGGGTTTGTTTGTTCTGCTGCTGATTCTGGTTGCTATTGCTGCCTTTTATGTCACTGCTTTGATTGAAAAGAAAGCTAAAAAAATAGAATATTAAATTAACAGATATGAAAACTCGCTATATTATCCTTGCTTCCATAGCTATTTTATTAGGATTGATAACGGTTTTTTTACCTGAAAAAAACAACCATATCCGTGAAGTACCACCCGAGGAAGTTCATACCATGCTACTCGAGAAAACATATTTTCTCCCTGTGCTGGATGTAGCCAAAATGCTTGTAGAAAATCATCCTTCTATTCAACTTATTGATATTCGTTTGAGAAATGAATTTGAAAAATTTCATCTTCCAGGTGCTATTAATATTCCCATGGATGAATTAATGAATCCCACATCGAAAAAAATCTTCTCCAACGACCGTGTAAAGCATGTTCTCTACGGAAATGGAACCGTCAAAGCCACGCAATGCTGGATGCTTCTTAAAAGGTTGGGATATAATGAAATCTATGTATTACAGGGTGGTCTGAACGAATGGTATAAGTCTGTTTATCTGCCGGATTTGCCACCCGGTAAAAATATTTCTCCCAAAGAAATCGATGATTATCTGTTAAAACTTGCATTAAATCAATATTTTACAGGTAATGATTCTGTAGCTGTAGCAGGGGTTGAAAAGCTCAGGAATTATTTTGCTACTCATCAAATGATGGAAAGTTTACCGGAGGAAGAAGCAGGTGATGAACATTAAAATGAAAAAAAATGGAGAAAAGAAAAATAGTCAATGAAACAGTGATTGGAGTTGCCATATTCGTTGTTGTTATTTTGATTGGGTTTCTCAGTATAAAAAAACCTTACATTAATTATCAAATAAGCCCTGAAAAAGCATTGTATTGCATTTTACATGATTCGGATAAAGTCCTTCCATCCATTGCTCTTGATTTAGTCAGGGAACAGCCAGAGAAATATCAGCTTATTGATTTGAGAAACAGTTATGATTACAGAAATGGCCACATAGAACACTCAATCAATATTCCTTTCGAAAATCTTTTATCGCAAGAGAACCTTGAAG
>CAYNBC010000142.1:6038-6304 GCA_964395255.1 uncultured Sphingobacteriales bacterium
AAATTACTTACCTGATGTATGCCCATGATGAGCTAACGGCTATTCAGGCTTGCTTTCTTTTGAAACAATGCGGATTTCAAAATCATAAAGTGATTTATGGAGGGTATTCTTTTTTACTGAATCCAAAGAAAATACCTCAGAAAAAAGAAATGATTCAGGATGATTATCCTGTTTTTATCACGCTTTTGAATCCCTGAAAATTTTATCCAGAAGTTTCCTTTTTTATCATGTTTTTAGATTGATATTTATCAATAAAATTATTAACC
>CAYNBC010000143.1:0-1056 GCA_964395255.1 uncultured Sphingobacteriales bacterium
CTTCAGGTAAATTTCATCCGAAAAAGATTTTAAATCAACATTGGCTGCATCAGCATATTTTATTAGTTTTTTTAAAGGTTCGCTATTGATATATCCTGATGTTACGAGGATGTTTTTCAAACCTGCTTCTCTGGCAAGCTTCGAAGTGTCATAGGTATATTCATAAAAGGCTATAGGTTCGGAATATGTATAGGCTATGGATTTGCATTTATATTTAAGCGCATCTTCCACTACTTTGTCGGGAAACATATCATAATTGGTGGTTTCAAAAGGGCTTTTCTGGGATATGGACCAATTTTGGCAATTCAGGCAACCCAGAACACACCCCGCTGTTGCTATGGAATATGCTGTGGTACCGGGATAAAAGTGATATAATGGTTTTTTCTCTACAGGGTCGATATGTATAGCACACGGATTTCCATAGGCTATATTGTACAATTTACCGTTGTAGGGAAATTTCGTCCTGCAAATACTATCTTTAAATTCTTTGATATAGCACTCATTAGGACATTTCTGGCATTTTAACCCTCTGGGCGTGTTGATATAAAATTCTGCTTCCTTATGCCATTTCCATAATTTTTGTTGATTCTCGTCTATGATGAAACGAGTTAACGCTTCCTCAAGTTTTTCTGAAGCCACGGATTTCGAGCAAAAAGCAGGTAAAACACAAGCGGTAAATCCCATTTTTATGATGTCCCTGCGATTTAATTTTGCCATGGTGTTATTATTACTCCTAATTTAAAAATTATCGCTTAAATAATAATGTTAATAAAACTAAAAAATTAACTGCAGCCAGAATCAGCAAACTGTTTAGTATTCCTGCCAGAGGTACCAGGAACACGGTAAAAAATAAACAACCCAGGCCTCCTCCCATCATATCCCAGGTATAACTTATTACACTCTTTTTTGAAAAAACTTCCTCTCTGATAATACTGACTTTCGAAAACAAAGCCCCTCCTATACTGCTTATATCAATTGAGAAAATAATTAAAAACACTAAATACCACCACGGACTTGCATGATTGTAATGTAAGAGAAACAAAACACCGCTAATAA
>CAYNBC010000143.1:1066-2020 GCA_964395255.1 uncultured Sphingobacteriales bacterium
AGATAAACCATCATCAAAAGCAAAAGCAAATGAATACTTTTTTTATAATCAGGAAAAATACGGGCTACGAAATAAACACCAAGCGCCAGTCCTATCATAACCAGAAGGCTAAAAAGGCCATTCATTTGATACAAAGAACCAAACCAATTCTGGAAAATCAGGTAAATAACATATTGTACAGTTATCATATTCAGCCCGTTAATCATCATAACGCGATTGTAGGATGAATTAAAAAACAAAATCGACAGAACCAACAAGGCTGCAAACCCCATTATCCAATAATACGAAATACCCGATTGTTCAAGCCATCTTCTGACATATAAAAAACTAACAAGTGGTTTAAAGTGCGTGTTCAATAATTCCGTTTGCCCAATTTGCCGGAAAAGTGCAGCAATTCTGCCCCTCATTTGAATTTTATCAAAATAATAATGATTTAAATAACGGTTATTTAGTTTTAACTCTTTTAAATCATCGATAAAATCAAGAGACAGTTCCCTGTCACTGGCAATAAAATAAGTCCGGGTTGAAGGAAGAAGAAGGACATGTTGAAATACATTTTTGAGAGTAGAATACACTACAGAATGAATCAAACTCTCTTCCTTTGACAGGTAATTAATTGAAGAAGCCACGCTTAATGAAAGGATACCATCCTTTTTTAACGACTTTCGGGCAAGTTTTAAAAACTCCAGTGCGTAAAACCTATTCTGCGAAATATTGTCTGGATCACCCGTATTGATAATAATTACATCAAAAGGCTTTTTATTTTTCATTAAAAACAAGACCGGCTCAGTTTGTTTAAATTGAATTCCCGGGGAGTGCTTTATCGAATCGAACTGATAAATCTCGGGTATTCCAGGATTGGTGAATAAAAATATTCCTTCACTAAGATTAAATCCCCGGTATTTTTCCAGTTCGTGAATCAATACGGGTGTGGGGTCGCCTATTATCAGAACC
>CAYNBC010000143.1:2030-6246 GCA_964395255.1 uncultured Sphingobacteriales bacterium
CCTTTTTGCATCTTTCTTTTGTAATAACGGAAAATGGATAATTTGCTCAGCCTGAGTAAAATCATTTTCAAAATACAACGCTTTTTGATTCAGCCATACGTTTTTTTGCTGACCATATTCGGTTTCGATTAAATCTCCAAATGGTGTAACAATCTGGGCAAGTATTTTTTGTCCTGGAAATAGATTTCTAAGTACAACCTGATTGGCAAAACCACTTGTTAAAAACAACAGACAACACAGAAAAAACAAAACTGAAAAAATCTTCCATAAGGTATTCTGATAACTCCATCCCAGATAAATAAGGTTCAATGAACCGATTATCAAAAGAAATGTCAAAAGGCTGTCCCAACCTGCTGATATCAAAATCAAAACGCTAAGTGACAGAGCTCCCAGAGCACTGCCAAGGCTTTCTATGGCATATACTTTATCCCCGATAAATCCTCCGTAAACTTTCGACAAAACAGATGTTAGAATTCCAAAAAGAAATCCGGAAAGAAAACAAAAAGGCCATAAAATAAGGGCTATAAACAAAACCACCTGATGAAGTGATAATTCAACACCCAGGGGAAATAATCGATACCTTAGAACAGCAGAAAGCAATAGGCTGGTTACAGCGAAAAGTAAAATAAAAAGCCACGAATAAAATAAAGCCTTATTCTGGCTTTTTGAATGATTCAGCAAATGGGATAGAGCAGAACCAGAAGCTGTAGCCAGCAGCCATATTGAAAAAATAATTCCGATAACCAGCTCATTCCCAGTAAATAAAACCAGCAAGTAGCGAATCATTATTATCTGAAACCCCATCGTAAATAGCCCCAGAGATATGACAGATGCAATTAGCGAATGTCGCAGGCTTTTTTCTTTGATAGGATTCCAGATTTTTTCTATAAATCTCATTCTTTAAAAACTACTTCCATCAAAATTAATGATAGCTAAAATTACTAACCAATTATTTTCCCAAGTTTGATTAATTTTGATATAAAGATTTGCACAATGAGAAAAATGAGTGTCATCATATTTTCTCTTTTCATCATATTGACAACAAATAATTTTTGCAATTCAGGAACAAAACATTCACATCAGGAAATAAAAAAAAATAATATAGCCGTGGATACATTAAAAAACAGAGAAGCCGTTTTTGCGGGTAGTTTTTACCCGGGCTCAGCACAGCAGCTTAATTCCATGCTGGATGATTTATTTGAACAGGCTGAAAAACCCAGCATTAAAAATCCATCTGCTATTATTGTTCCTCATGCTGGTTATGTTTTTTCGGGCAAAACAGCAGCCTCGGCTTACAATCAAATCACAAATCCAGAGCATTATGAAAGAGTTTTCATACTTGCGTCAAGTCACCGTGTGGCTTTTCAGGGAGCTTCTATTTATTCCATTGGAAACTATGAAACACCGCTGGGTGAAGTAAAAGTGGATTTTGAAACTGCCAGAGAACTGATGGATAAATCCAGGTTGTTTTCTTTTCAACCTCAGGCTCATGCTCAGGAACATAGCCTCGAGGTTCAGCTACCGTTTCTTCAGAAAATTTTTGGGACTTCATTGAAAATAGTACCTATTATACTGGGTACTCAGTCACCAGAAACATGTAAAAAACTGGCAGAAACACTTAAACCTTATTTTAACGGGAAAAATTTGTTTGTCATTTCATCCGATTTTTCTCATTATCCGGAATATGAAGATGCCATAGAAAATGACAGAATAACGGCCGATGCTATTTGTTCAAATTCCCCCCAAAAACTTCTTTCCACCATAAAAGAAAACAGTAAGAAAAACATTCCGGGATTGGCCACCAGCCTGTGCGGATGGACATCCGTTCTTACACTTCTCTATATAACCCATGATATGGAAAATGTTCAATTTCACAAAATTGATTATAGTAATTCAGGAGATTCACCTTATGGAGATAAAAACCAGGTTGTTGGTTACACTGCTATTGCCGTGGAAATGAAATCCTCTCAGGAGGATAACTTTGACCTGAGTCAGGAAGAGAAAAAACAATTACTATCTATTGCACGTTCCACACTCGAAGCTTACCTTAAAGACCAGCAAATACCTGAAATAAATGAGAAAAATTTAAGTAAAAATCTTTTAAAACCCTGCGGTGCATTTGTAACACTGAATAAAGAGCATCGTCTCAGGGGTTGTATCGGCAGATTCATCACGGATAAACCCTTATATAAAACCGTACAGGATATGGCTATTGCAGCTGCTTTGTACGATAGCCGTTTTCCCTCAGTTTCTCCGGACGAACTGGATGAAATCGAAATTGAAATTTCCGTGCTTTCACCATTGAAGAGAATTAATAGCATTGATGAATTCGAACTGGGTAAGCACGGCATATATATTAAAAAAGGATATCATTCAGGGACCTTTCTCCCTCAGGTTGCCCAGGAAACCAACTGGACAAAAGAAGAATTTATAAGTCATTGTGCAAGAGATAAAGCCGGTATAGGTTGGGACGGTTGGAAAGACCCTGATTGTGAACTTTACATTTACACAGCTATCGTTTTCTCTGAATAATTTTTCCATTATTAACCATCTTCCTTACTACTTTTGTGCAGCAACCTATGTTTTACGGATATACTGCATATCAGGTAGGGAGTTTGGTAGCCAAGGTTTTTTTATTGCTCTTTCTTTCGCTCGTGATTGATTTCATCTTAAAAAAAGAATTAAAAATTCTGAAAGAGTGGCTTAAAAATCATTTCATTTTCAGTTTGTTAAACTACTTTTTGTATATTTCATTCGGTATTTACTTAATAGCTTCTATATTTTTTTTCATCTTTAAAGCATACCGTCTTGAAAATCCTGAACATTCCCGTTATTTTTATTTAATGATTACCCTGTGGATGACTTTTTATTTTCCCAAAATAACCTATATCATCATTTATTTTTTCAGATTATTAACACGTTTTTTAATCAGGCTCATATTCAGAATAAGCCGGACAAAACTGACTTCTGACTATTTGAAACACCTGGTATTCGTTAAGGGAGGACTCGGGATATCATTTTTCATGTTTGTTTATATCCTTTCAGGAATATTTTATTTTAAAAACAATATCAGGATAACAACCCAACCTATTTATTTCCCCCAACTTCCGGAAGCATTTGACGGATTTAAAATTGTTCAAATATCAGATATTCATCTTGGAAGTTATAACCGGCCCTATTTTTATTCGAAAGTGATCAAAAAGATAAATTCATTAAATCCTGATATCATTGTATTTACAGGTGATATGATTAATTTTTCCCCCGCTGAAGCACGCCCGTGGATTGACTTATTCAAATCACTTCATGCTCATGAAGGTAAATTCTCTATTCTGGGAAATCACGATTTTGGGGATTATATTGAAAATTGGGACAGGCAAACCCGATTGAAGTGGGTTGACAGCCTTGTTCAATATGAAACTGAGATGGGTTTCCGGGTACTTCGAAACGAACACTCAATTTTGAAAAAAAACAATGATTCCATTTTTTTGATAGGAATAGATAACTGGAGTCCTTCCCATTATATGAAATACGGAAATCTATCAAAAGCCATGGAAAAAATTCCTGAAAACGCATTTAAAATTTTATTGTCCCACGATCCATCACATTGGGAGTATCTTCAAAAAAATAAAGCAATAATTCAGGACCTAACGCTTTCAGGGCATACACATGCAGCTCAAACAGGATTTCGCTTCTGGAAATTTTACTGGAGCCCTGTTAAATGGAAATATAAGTATTGGGGAGGCCTTTACAGTCAGGACAACGGTCAATATTTATATGTAAACTCCGGACTCGGTTGTATCGGTTTTCTGGGCAGGCTGGGCATACGCCCCGAAATCACCTGTATTGTTTTGAGAAAAGATTTTGGAAATCTCCTTTTCCATTAAAGAAAAGTTAGCATTAACAATGCAAACAAATCGAGTGTGATGATGAGTCCTATCGCTAACAATGCCATTACTACTATGGTGCTTAATCTTAGTGCTTTCATGATTATATCATTATTTTGGTTGATAAAAATTCTCTTCCTGATTTTAAAACCAGAATGTACAATCCCGGTTTGACGGGCACAGAAATTTTCCCTATGCCATCTGAAACTCTGGATTCTTCTACAATTTCGCCTTTCAGTGAAATAAGAAAAAGTTGTCCATTATCTTCATTTGATGTTTTTACAATAATCTTATTTGTTTCTTTAACAACATTCCATGTGTCCATGTTATAT